>DYKK01000038.1:0-11446 GCA_020722625.1 Anaeromyxobacter dehalogenans | reverse complement strand
GGGTGCGACACGCTGTGCCAGGGGATCGAGTGCGGCTGGGCTGAAGACTGCATCTGCGGGTTCTGCTCCGGGTGCGACGCCTGCCACGACCACCAGTGCGGCCCCGGGGCCGAGATCGACCAGTACGACGTCTATCCGTACAACGACACGTGGGAGAACGCGACCGACCTCGGCCAGACCACGGACGGCGACGACGAATCGAAACGCGAGGTCCAGGGGACGATTGACGTGGACTTCGACCACGACTGGTACAAGATTGAGGTAAACGACGTGGCCTTCTCTACTCTGGACCCCCACTTCGACCTGACGGGCCTGGCCGAGGACAAGGACCTGGACCTCGAGGTCTGCTACAAGTGCAAGAGCGGCGCGACGTTGGGCCTGGCCGCGACTCCCGAGGAATCGGTGATCGAGACGGAGTCCCCCATCCCCGGCGCGAAGTGCTTCGCCTCGATCAACCTGTGGGGCCAGGACGAGGCGATGGACCTGAAGATGCTGACCTGCGAGGGCGGGGGCCAGGACGGGTCGGGGACCGTCTTCATCCACATCCTGCCCGTGGTCGGGGAGGACTGCGGGTCGGGGTACACGCTCAAGTTCCACCTGTAGGAATTGCGGAAGGTCAAACGGCAGGGTCTCGACCGATCGGAGCGGCGAGGGCCTTGCGGATCGCGCGCCGGACCGCCGCCAGCGTGAAGGGCTTGGCCACGAAGGGGAGCCCGGACGCCTCGACGTAGGCCTCGGTCTCGCGGTTGAGGGTGTCGCCGCTGACGAGGACGGCGCGGCGGGCCTCGCGCCGGCCCTCGGCCGCCAGGCGCGCGAGGAGGTCCCTCGCGTCCATCCCGGGCATCCGGAAGTCGGTCACCAGAAGGTCGTATCTCCGCTCGCGAAGGCGGGCCCAGGCCGTCTTCCCGTCGTCCACGACGTCCACGTGGGCCCCGGCCATCCGCAGCACGTTCGCGATGAGCCTCGCCGTGACCTCGTCGTCGTCCGCGACCAGGGCCCGCATCCCGGAGGCGTCCAGCACGACGTCTTCCCGGGACGCCTCCTCGGCGTCCTCGACCGCCTCGGCTGCCGGGAGTTCCAGCGCGAATGCCAGTCCCCCCCCGGGCCTCGACGAGACCCCGATCCGGCCCCCGTGCTGGCTGACGAATCCGCGGGCGAGCGCGAGCCTGACCTCCCCCGGGGGCACCTCGGCCCCGGCGACGCCGGTCAGGTCCAGGAGGTGAGCCACCTGGTCCTGGGTCAGAGTCGGTCCCTCGGTCTCGACCTCGACCCGGACGCGCCCCCCGACCCCCCGACGCGCACGCACGCAAACGTCCTGTCCCTCCTTCCGGCGCATCGAGTCCCGGATCGCGAGCAGCAGGATCGACACGAGGACCTGCTCCAGCTGCTGGAGGTCGCCCAGGACGGGCGGAAGGTCGTCCGGGACCTCGGTCGCGAGCGTCACGCGCGCGAGCCTCATCTCGTACGCGAGGAGGTCCCGGGTCCGATCGACCACGTCCGACCAGGGCACCGGCCGGTGGGTCGGCTGCGATCGGCGGGCGAAGGCCAGGAGGTTCCTCACGATGCGGGACACGCGGTCCGCCTCGGCCTGCACGGTCGTCAGGCACTCGGTGACCGCGGGGTCCGAGCAGAGTTCCTGCGCCAGTTGCGCGAATCCCAGGACCCCGGCCAGGGGATTGTTCATCTCGTGGGCCACGCCGCTCAGGACCGCGGACACGGTGGCCAGTTTCTCGGCCTCGAGGAGCCGCTCCTGCACGCGCTTTTCCTCGGTGATGTCGCGGAAGACGTGGATCACCCCGATGCGCTGGCCGTCCGGGTCGAAGTTGGGGAAGCACGACATCTGGAACCGCCCCTCCGCGAACGGCAGGGTCACTTCGGAAATTCTCGTCAGGCCGCCGGCCATGGGCGCCGGCACGGGCAGGTCCCCGAACAGCCCTGACATGGGCCGGCCGATGATCTCCTTGAAACTCATTCCCAGGCGGTCCGCCACCGCGCGGTTGACCCGCGTGACGACCCCGTCGAGGTCCGCGATCACGATCAGGTCGGGGATGGCGTCGAGCGTGGAGGCCCATTGCCGCAGGACCCGCAGTTCGGGACGGGTCGGGGGCGACTCCGCGGAGGGGCCCTCGCGACCGGCGGCGGGCGGAGGCGGATCCTTCCGATGGTTGAACGAGTCCATCCAGTTGAACTATAAACCGTCCCGCACGCCCGTGGAAACCAGAAACGGGCGGAGTCCTCCACCGGAGCATGACGTGACGAAGAACTTCATCCTGGCCCTGGACCAGGGCACCACCGCGACCACCGCGATGGTCGTCGGCCCGGACCTCTCGGTCCTGGGCCGCGCCTCGAACGAGATCCCGCAAATCTATCCCCAGCCGGGCCACGTGGAGCACGACCCGGACGCGATCTGGGAGACGACCGCGCGGTCGGCCCGCCAGGCGATGGAGGCGGCAGGGGTCGCGCCCGCCGACTGCGCCGGCGTGGGGATCACGAACCAGCGCGAGACCACGATCCTGTGGGACCGGGACACGGGACGACCCCGTCACAACGCGGTGGTCTGGCAGTGCCGCCGGACCGCCGAGATGTGCCGGCGGCTGAAGGAGGACGGGCTCGAACCCTTGTTCCGAGAGCGCTCGGGACTGGTCCTGGACCCGTACTTTTCGGGGACCAAGGTGCGGTGGCTCCTCGACCACGTGCCGGGCCTGCGCGCGGACGCCGAGGCCGGGCGGGTCCGTTTCGGGACGGTGGATTCGTTCCTGCTCTTCCGCCTGACGGGCGGGGCGGTCCACGCCACGGACGTGTCGAACGCCTCGCGGACCCTGTTCCTGAACCTGCGCACCCGGTCGTGGGACCCGGACCTGCTGCGGGTGCTGGACGTCCCGGCCGCGATCCTCCCCGAGGTTCGGCCGTCCGCCGGGGTCTTCGGCACGACGCGGGGGCTCGACTTCCTGCCGGACGGCGTGCCCGTGGCGGGCATGGCCGGGGACCAGCAGGCGGCTCTGTTCGGGCAGACGTGCTTCGAGGCGGGGCAGTCCAAGTGCACGTACGGCACCGGGGCGTTCTTGCTGGTGAACACCGGGGACCGGCCGGTTGCGTCCTCGCACGGCCTGCTGACCACGGTGGCGTGGACCGTGGCCGGCGAGACGCGCTACGCCCTCGAAGGCTCGGCCTTCATCGCGGGCGCCGCGGTCCAGTGGTTGCGCGACGGGCTCGGCCTGATCCGTGCGTCCGCGGACGTGGAGGCCCTCGCGGCGTCGGTTCCGGACAGCGGGGGCGCGGTCTTCGTGCCCGCCCTGGCCGGACTCGGCGCACCGCACTGGAGGCCGGACGCGCGAGGGGCCCTGCTCGGGCTCACGAGGGGCTGCGGCGCGGGACAGGTGGCCCGCGCGGTCCTGGAGGGAGTCGCGATGCAGGTGGCGGACCTCGCCGGGGCCATGGAGGCGGACCTCGGACGTCCCGTCACGGAACTGCGCGTGGACGGCGGCGCGAGCGCCAACGACCTGATGATGCAGTTCCAGGCCGACGTCCTGGGGGTCCCGGTGGTGCGACCCCGGAACCTGGACACGACTGCGATGGGGGCCGCGTCGCTCGCCGGGATCGGCGTCGGACTGTGGAACGGGGAGTCCCTCGGACGGATGACCCGCATCGCCCGACGCTTCGAGCCCGTGATGACCGCCGCGGACCGCCGGGCCCGCCTGGAACGGTTCCACCGGGCCGTGGCCCTGGTCGCGGAGTTCGGATCGGGCTGACCGCACGGCGCGATGAAAAAAATCTTGACTTCGCGATCCCGGAGGATTATCAATTCGCTGCTTTTCTTCGACGGGAACTTCCCCGGCGTGGTTCCATCAGGTTGTTTCTTTCGTTCTGAGTAGCGCGGTGCCGTCGGGGCGAGTCGGGTGAGCCGCCCCGAACCCATGCAGGGTCCCTCGACCTTCAACGAGGGGAATCGTTCCACGCGCGCGACGGACACGTCGCGGCTCGATCAGACGGGCAGGACTCAAGATTCACAACGAACAGGAGGAGACGAAAGGGCCATGAACCTCAAAGAACTCAAAGACATGAAGATCTCGGACCTGCTGAACCTGGCGAAGGACCTGAACATCGAGAGCGCCCGGGGCCTGCGCAAGCAGGAACTCATCTTCGCGATCCTCCAGGCGCAGACCGAGCAGAACGGATTGATCTACGGGGAGGGAGTCCTCCAGGTCCTGCCGGAGGGATTCGGCTTCCTGCGCGCTCCCGACACGTCGTACCTGCCCGGGTCGGACGACATCTACGTGTCCCCGTCCCAGATCCGGAGGTTCAACCTGAAGACCGGCGACACGGTCTCGGGGCAGATCCGGCCGCCCAAGGACGGCGAGCGCTACTTCGCCCTCCTGAAGGTCGAGGCGATCAACTTCGAAGACATCGAGGTCGCGAAGACCAAGACGCTCTTCGACAACCTGACCCCGCTGTACCCGAACCACAAGTTCAACCTCGAGTTCGAGCCGAAGAACTTCTCGACGCGCGTCATTGACCTCCTCTGCCCGCAGGGCAAGGGCCAGCGGACCCTGATCGTGGCCGCGCCGCGCACGGGAAAGACCGTGCTCCTGCAAGACATCGCGCACGCCGTCTCGCGCAACCACAAGGAGGTCTATCTGATCGTGCTGCTCATTGACGAGCGGCCCGAGGAGGTGACCGACATGGAGCGCTCCGTCAAGGGCGAGGTCATCTCCTCGACCTTCGACGAGCCCGCGGCCCGGCACGTCCAGGTGGCCGAGATGGTCATCGAGAAGGCGAAGCGCCTGGTCGAGCACAAGCGCGACGTGGTGATCCTGATCGACTCGATCACGCGCCTCGCGCGCGCCTACAACACGGTCGTGCCCCCGTCCGGCAAGATCCTGTCCGGCGGGGTGGACTCGAACGCCCTGCACAAGCCGAAGCGCTTCTTCGGGGCGGCCCGCAACATCGAGGAGGGCGGCTCCCTGACCATCATCGGGACCGCGCTGATCGACACCGGGTCGCGCATGGACGAGGTCATCTTCGAGGAGTTCAAGGGCACGGGCAACTGCGAACTGCACCTCGACCGCAAGCTGATGGAAAAGCGCATCTTCCCGACCCTGGACATCAACAAGAGCGGCACGCGCAAAGAGGAACTGCTCCTGGACCCGATGACGCTGAACCGCGTGTGGATCCTGCGCCAGTTGCTGCACCCCCTCAACGTCCTGGACGCGATGGAGTTTCTGCTGGACAAGATGTCGCGGTACGACTCGAACCAGCAGTTCCTGAACTCCATGAATCAATGAATCGGGGCGGGGTGCCGTCCACGATCACGGCCACGTCCACGTCCCCGTGCACGTCCACGAGGAGGAAAGGACGACATGGACATCCGACCCTCGCGGGCCATCGCCTCGCTTCCCGGCTACCCTTTCGCCGAGATGGATGAGGCCGTCCGCGACCTGCGAAGGCGCGGGGTGCGGGTCCTTGACTTCGGGGTGGGCGACCCGACCGACCCGACGCCGTCGCGGGTGCGCGAGGAACTGAAGGCGGCCTCGGACCGGTTCGCGGCCTCGGGGTATCCCGCGTACGAGGGCGCGGAGTTCTTCCGCGAGGCCGTGGCCGCGTGGTTCGAGCGGCGCTTCGGGGTCGCCCTGGACCCCGCGACCGAGGTCTGCGCGACCATCGGGGCCAAGGAAGCGGTCTTCCACTTCCCGTTGACCCTGATTGACCCCGGGGACGTGGTCCTGTGCCCGAGCCCCGGCTATCCCCCGTACAACCGGGGGACCCTGTTCGCCGGGGGGCGGCCGTACTACGTTCCCCTGACACCGGACAACGGTTTCTTGCCGCGCCTGGACGTGATCCCCGAGGACGTCCTGCGCCGCGCGCGCCTCGTGTGGGTGAACTATCCGAACTCACCCACGGGGCGGGTGGCCCCGGACGACTTCTGGCCGGACCTCCTGCGGTTCGCGGAACGGTGGAACCTGGTCGTGGCCTCGGACGAGGCGTACTCGGAGGTCTGGTTCGACCGCCCGCCGCGGTCGGCGCTCGAGTTCGGCCGCGAGGGGGTCCTGGTCTTCCAGTCCCTGTCCAAGCGGTCGGCCATGACCGGGTACCGGGTCGGGTTCGTGGCCGGGGACGCCCGGCTGGTTGCTCTGTTCCGCAAACTCAAGACGAACGTGGACTCGGGGACCCCGACGTTCGTCCAGGCCGCGGCCGCGGCGGCCCTGTCCGACGAGGATCACGTCGCCGTCATGCGCGAGGCGTACCGCCGGAAGAGAGACCTCCTGGTGGCGGCCCTGCGGGCCATCGGGTGCCGGGTCGATCCCCCCGAGGCGACCCTCTACGTCTGGCCTCGGGTCCCGGAGGGGATGACCGGCGTGGAGTTCGCGCGGAGGCTCCTCGCCCCGGAGGTCGCCGTGGCGTGCACACCGGGGGCCGCGCTCGGGGAGCCCCTCGCGGACGGGACCCATCCGGGCGAGCATCACGTCCGCTTCGCGCTGGTCCCGGCGATCGAGGACGTGGAGGAGGCCGCCCGGCGCATGCGGACGGTGTCTTGAGGTCCCCACTCGGGGCTCGAAGACCGCCCCCGGTCCGGGTCATTCGATCGGCGCACAGATGATCTGGATCGAGTCCACGTAGATCCCGGCGCCGCCCCGCAGGCCCACCATCACCGTCCCAGGCGGGCAGACCTCGTTGTACTCCGCGGTCCCGCCGGGTCCTCCGACCCGGGTCCCGTACCGGCGGGTCTTCCCGACCCGGGCTCCTCCCCGGGCCCCGCCGCCCTCCTCCAGCACCTTGCGGGTCAGTTCCTCGACCGTCAGGTTCTGGAGGCGGTCCGCGTTTTTCGCGTGCTCGGCCTCGACCGCGTAGCCGGCGCTGTCCGCGTACTTGACGCCGCCCTTCGCGGGGGAGTGGGCCGCCGGAGCCGGTCCTCCGGTCCCGTCGAGCCTCACCTGCGCGTCGAAGGGCTCGCGGACCACCTCCCCGACTCCCTGGATCTCGACGGCCAGGACCATCTTCGACAGGTCGGAACGCGCGGGCAGCGGCTTCTTCTCGCCCAGGTGCACCCGGTACACCCCGTTCTCCACCGCCACCCACCAGGACTCGGTCCACAGGGCCTTCCTCGCCTTCACTCCCGCGTGGAGCCGGAAGGTCATCGGAAAGATGCCGCTGACGGGCTTGCCCGAGTCGTCCACGACCCGGCCCTTGTACCACGCGGTCGTGGGGTTCCCCCCGGCGCCCGGAGGGTCCACGCGGGCGGGTCCGCCCGCCCGGGAAGGGAGGCCCGTCAGGGTCACCGCCAGGGCCAGGGCCACCGCCCAGCCGACCCGCGTCCCATCCAGGTTGTGTCTCATCTCGACCCCCGTCGTCACCACGTCCCTCCTCGGAAAGGGCCGTCCCGGTACGGTCCGCCCCGCAGGGCCGGCGCCTCCGCGTCGTCCGGACGCGCATCGGCGTCCGGCGGGGCCGCCCCGAGCAGGACGTGACAGCGCGTCATCATATCATGCAGCATCCGGCGGCGCGGGTGGACGATGGCGAGGAGTGGGCCCGTGAATGCGAGCAGGCCCCCGGCGAGCGAGAGGATCGCCCGGAGCCCCAGCCGGAGCACGCCCGGCCTGCGGCCCCGCGACGTCACGATCCGCATCCCCAGGATCCGCGCGAACGGCGTGTTCCCGGCCGCCCGTCCCCAGAGCGTCTCCCACACCAGGAAAACGACCACGAACGGCCACGCGGCCCGCGCCGCCAGGTCCGGGTGGTGACACGCGATGTCCACCGCGTAGTCCATCAGGTTCCAGTACCTCGGGGGCCATTCCTCGGCGGGGAGCAGCCACCACGCCAGGGCCGCGCCCAGGGCCGCCTCCACGGCCAGGTCCACGAGCCCCGCGACCAGTCGCAGGGCCGTGGGGGCCGCGCGGAAGCCCGACTCCATCGCGAGCGTCCTCACCCGTCCTCCCCGTCCGGCTCGGCCCGTCCCGACAGGTCCCCGAGCACGGACTGGACCACGGTCACCGCGACGACGGCCGCGGTCTCGGCCCTCAGGACCCTGGGTCCCAGTCCCGCGGGCTCGAAGCCGGCCGCGGCCAGGGCCTCGCGCTCCGAGGGCGAGAAGGAGCCCTCCGGACCCACCGCCAGAGCGATGTCGTCCCCGCCCGCTCCGGCGAGGGCGAGGGCCAGGGCGCGGGTCCTGGGGGCCTCGTCCAGGCGGAAGCGGAGCCCACCCGGGGGGAGGTCCGCCAGGGCCGACGCCAGGTCCTCGTGCAGCGAGACCTCCGGGACCACCGAGCGACCGCACTGCCGGGCCGCCTCGGTCGCGACCCGGCGCATCCGGGCGATCCGGCGGCTGCCCTCGGAAGACGCGGGGCGCGGGACGCTCCGCTCGCACACGACGACGCGGACCTCGCTGACGCCCAGTTCCGTCGCCTTCTGGACGGCCCACTCGGTCCGGTCCGACTTCAGGAGGCCCATCAAGAGCCGGATGTGGATCGCGTCGCGGACCGCGCGCGCCGCGAATTCCTGGGCGAGCACCTCCAGGGCCCAGTCGCCGCGCCCGGCATCGATCCGGGCCAGGAACGTCCGGCCCTCCCGGTCCACGACCACGACCGAGTCCCCATTCCGCAGCCGCAGGACATCGATCAGGCGATGGCGGACGGCCCCCCCGACCGGATGGCGGGACCCCGGCTCCAGGCGCCGGTCGGGGACGAGCACGCGGGGAGGCGGGGACATCGGACGAATCCCCTCGCCCGAGAGCACGGTTCGAAGCCGCCGGGGTGACGCATCGTCAAGCGATGCCGCGGGGATCCGCCGTCCGTCACTCCTTGGCCACGACCCAGACCTTGACCTGGGCGATGACCTCGGGCGCCAGTTTCACCTCGACGTGGTAGATGCCCAGGTGCTTGATCGGGTTGTCGAGGCGGATGGCGCGGTGGTCAATCTCGAAGCCCTCGTCCGCGAGGGCCGCGGCGATGTCGCGGGCCGTGACCGACCCGAACAGGCGGTCCTCCTCGCCGGCCTCCCGTGCGATCCGGCAGGCCACCGTCTCGATCCGCTCCTTCAGTTCCTGGGCCGCTCGCCGCTCGCGCGCCAGGCCGTCCGCCACGAGCCGCTTGCGGTGCTCGACCTGGGCCACGGACCCTGCGGTGGCCGCCACGGCGAGGCCCCGCGGGATCAGGAAGTTCCGGCTGAACCCGGGCGAGACCTCCACGACCTGGCCCGCGTGGCCGACCTGATCGATGTCCTGTTTCAGGATGACTTTCATGTCCATTCACTCCGACAGGGTCTCTCGGGTCTCAACCGGCCGCGCCGGTGGCCGCGTACGGGATCAACGCGATGTGACGGGCCCGCCGGATGGCCAGGGCCACCGCCCTCTGGTGCTTCGCGCACATCCCGGAGATCCGCCTCGGGACGATCTTGCCCCGCTCCGTGACGAATCGCTTGATCATCGCCGGGTTCTTGTAGTCGATCCGCGCGTTCTTGTCCGCGCAGAACGGGCACACCTTCCGGCGGGGCGGTCCGCGTCGCTTCTTCTTCTTCTGGGTCGTCATGGCTCACTCCTCGTCCTCGTCGGAATCCTCGCCGGAGGACTCCTCGTCCTCGTCCTCCTCCGAATCCTCGTCACCGAAACCGGTCGCGGCCCCCTCCCCGGCGACCTCGGCGTTCCAGCCCGTGGTCGGCCCGTGATCGCGGCCCTCGTCCGCCTCGGTGGGCAGCGTGTCGAAGTGCTGCTCCTTCCCGAAGTCGTAGGTGGACGGGTCCACGCCGTCGCTCAGCCGGACCGTCAGGTGCCGCAGGACAACCTGCGACAACTGGAGCGCCCGGTTCAGTTTCCGGACGAACTCGCCCTCGGCCAGATAGACGTGGTACATGTAGAGGCCCTTGGTGGCCTTGGCGATGGGATAGGCGAGCCGGCGCTTTCCCCAGAACTCGAACCGGACGGGCCGGGCCCCCTCCTTTTCCATCAGTTCGGTGATCCGCTGATGGAGTTTGCGCTGGGCCTCGTGGCCCGCGTCGTGGCGCGTGACCACGACCGTCTCGTACTTCCGGAACGTCGCGGCACTCATGCATCCTCCTTTCGGTCTGGCGGCCCGGGCGGATCCGCGCGCTCCGGGCAAGAAGGAGTCCTGACCGGGCGATCCCTGCGGTTCACCCGGTTCTGGGCCCTCGGGACCCCCCCGACGGCCCATTCCTGGATCCCGACGGCGGCCTTCTTCAGGGCCGCGTCGAGCGATTCCCGTTCGTCCTCGGAAAACCCGGAGAGGACGTGGTCCGTCAGGCCCTCTCCGGCCGCGTCCGCCGGGCGGCCGATCCCGACCCGGACCCGCGCGAAGTCCGCGCTCCCGACCCCGTCCATCACGGAGCGCACGCCCTTGTGGCCCCCGTCCCCTCCCCCGGCCCGGACCAGCACCCGGCCCAGCGGGAGGTCCGCGTCGTCGTGAACCACCAGCAGGTCCGCGACCGGGACGCGGTGGAAGCGCACGACCGGGCCCACGGCCTCCCCGGACAGGTTCATGAAGGTCTGCGGCTCCACGAGGAGCAGGTCCTGCCCGCGGAACGACACGCGCGCGACCCGGGCGGACCACCGCTCGGTCCACGACGGTTCCATCGGTCGCGCGAAGGTCTCCACCGCCATGAACCCCACGTTGTGGCGCGTGCGGGCGTATCGTCTGCCCGGGTTCCCGAGCCCGCAGACCACCTTCACCGGACCCCTCGCGTCACTTCCCCTCCGGGGCGGGAGTCGCGCCCTCGGCCTCCGGAGCCTCGCCCTCGGCCGGCGCACCCTCGGCCGCGGCCGCCGCCTCCGGTTCCTTCTCGGCCCGACCCATGCGGACCAGGACCACGGGCACGTCCTTCGTGTAGATGGTCCGGACGCCGGCGGGCAGCGCCAGTTCCGACAGCATGACCCCGTCGCCGACCCCGAGCGGGGTCACGTCCACGTCAATCGCCGCCGGGATGTCGCGGACCTTGCACTTCACCCGCACCCGCGCGAGCGGATTGCCCACCTTGGCACCCAGTTTCTCTCCCTCGGACTTCCCGACGATCCGGATCGGGACCTCCAGGGTCACCTCCGTGTCCTCGCCGACCTTCAGGAAGTCGCAGTGCTGCAAGGTCCGCCGCAACGGATGGGTCGTGTACTCCCGCACCAGCGCGAGGCACCCCTCCGCGGCCTCGTCGCCCGCGAACTTCAACTGCAGGACCGTGTTGACCCCGCGCTCCCCACGGAAGGCCCCCACGACCTCCCTCGGGTTCACCACGAGGGGGGTCGAGTCGAGGCCCCGGCCATACAGGACCGCCGGGATGTACCCCAGGGCCCGCAGTTTCCGGGCCGCCCCCTTCCCCGTCACGTCGCGCCGCCTGACGCTCACCACCGGATATTCCATGTCCCCGGACCTCCGTCATCGAGCCGAGCCCGCGGCGCGCGGTCCGCGCCCGCGAGGGCGCAAGCAATTACCACCTTCGACGCGGTCGCGTCAAG
>DYKK01000409.1 GCA_020722625.1 Anaeromyxobacter dehalogenans | reverse complement strand
GGGGAACCACAAAGCAAGCAACTCGCGATCTTCAAATGAGGCTTGGCCCCGGTCACGGGGGAGCGGGGGCTCGCTGCTCCGGGTTCGCGTCGAGTTTCTTCGTAGATCGGGATGGGGGATCGTGACGGCCGACGCAACGTTGAACGCGAGACCGTTTGCCGGACGTTCATGTCGCGGACGTCCTTCAATGGTTTGCACCGTACCATCCAAGGCTGACCTCTGATCGCGGACCACCAGCCCCTGGGCGGGAGACGTACTCCGAATCTGCGCTTGCAGGAAAATCGCTTGTCAACGCAAGGCCGTCGTGCGATCCTGACATCGCCCCACCGGAGAACCCCATGGCGGCGCCCCGCAGGATCGGCCAGTACGACGTCGTCGCGGTCCTCGCGATGCTCGTCGGGACCCTCCTGCTCGCCGAGAACTTCGGCCTGATCGGGCACGTGGGCCAGGGCTGGCCCCTGACGGTCACGCTGGCCGGGGCGGCCCTGGTCGTGGCCGGGGCGAGCCGCGGGCGGTACGGGCAGGGCTTCATCGGGACCGGCGTGTACCTGGTTCTCACCTCCTTTCTGTTCCTCTATCTGAACCTGACGTCCTGGTCCCGGATGGCCGACCTGTGGCCGCTCTTCATCGGGTTCCTCGGGGTCGCGATCTTCGTCTCCGGGGAGGGCCACCGGCGTCGAGGCACGCTCCTGGTCCTGTCGGTCGCCCTGGTGCTTCTTTCGGTGACGTTCTTCCTGGTCTTCAGCGTCGAGGCCAGGTTGTGGCCGATCTCGCTCTTGCTGTTCGGAATCAGCCTCCTCTTTCTTGGAAGGGACCGTCATGGGCAAGCAGATCGTGATCATTGAGCCGGCGAGCGCGACCGGCCACGTCTTTTCGGGCCAGGGGACGTATCCCCTGATGGGACCCCTGTACCTGGGCGCCGTCCTGCGCCGGACCGGGCACGCCGTGCGGGTCGTGAACGAGAACCTCCTCGGGCGTCCCGTGGGCCTGACAGAACTCGACGTGGATGTGGCCTGCATCAGCGCCCTGACCCCGACCGCGGACCGCGCCTACGAGATCGCCCGCGAGCACAAGGCGATCCGCCCCGGGGGCCTGACGCTCTTGGGCGGCGTCCATCCGTCGTTCCTTCCGGACGAGGCGGCCCGGTTCGCGGACCACGTGGTCGTGGGCGAGGGCGAGGAGGTGATCGCGGACCTCGTCGCGCACGGCGCGTCCGAGAAGGTCGTGACCGGGCGTCGCGTGAAGGACCTCGATTCCCTGCCGCGGCCGGACCTCGGGATGCTCGTCGGGGGCGAACGCGTCCCCCGCGCCCCGCTCATGACCTCGCGCGGGTGCCCCTACCAGTGCAACTTCTGCTCGGTCACGGAGATGTTCGGCCACGCCTTCCGGACGCACTCCGTGGAGCGCGTCATCGAGGAACTGAGGCGCGTGCGCCACGACCACGTCTTCTTTTACGACGACAACTTCGTGGCCAGTCCGACGCGCACGCGGAAACTGCTCGAGGCCATGCTGTCCGCCGGCATCCGGCGGAACTGGACCGCGCAGGCCCGGGTGGACGTGGCCCGCGACCCGGACCTCGTGGCCCTGATGGCCCGCGCGGGCTGCACCCGGCTGTACATCGGGCTCGAATCCGTGGACGACGCCGCACTGCGCGCCATGAACAAGCGCCAGAGCGTCGCGGACATCGTGCACGCGGTCGAGACCCTCCATCGCTTCGGGATCGCGGTCCACGGGATGTTCATCCTGGGGACGGACGAGGACCGCCCGGGCCAGGCCGAGGCCACGGTCCGCTTCTGCCGCCGCCACCGGATTGATTCCGTCCAGTTCATGATCCTGACGCCGTTCCCGGGGACCCCGCTCTTCGACCGGATGGTCGCGGACGGCCGCCTCCTGCACCGCCGCTGGTCCTACTACGACGCCATGCACGCGGTGTTCCGGCCCGCGACGGCGTCGGCCGGGGAGGTCCAGGCCCAGATGGTGCGCGCCTTCGAGGACTTCTACTCCCTGTCCGGAGCCCTGAACGACGGACTGAACGCGATGGTCGAGTGGGTGCAGAGCCTGGGGGCCCGGCGGGGACGGGTCCTGGGGCTGGTGAACGGTCTGACCAAGATCGGGGCCCGCCGCGTCATCCGGCGCTGGCTCGCCGCCAACCAGGAGTACCTGCGCTGGCTCGCGGCGATCGGGCAGTCCGACGCCTCGAACACCACCGCCTGAACTCCGCCTCATCCTCACGATCCGCCACCGCGATTTCGCTGACACGATTGCCGGTCGTGGCGGGCGCCCGGCCTCCGGGATCCGGGGTCCGGCTTCCGGGGTCCGGGATCCGGAGTCCGGGGTCCGGGGGCCGGCGTCGC
>DYKK01000408.1 GCA_020722625.1 Anaeromyxobacter dehalogenans | reverse complement strand
GACGGGGACCCGTGCACGGTGGGCGACACGTGCACGGGCGGGGCGTGCGGCGGGGCGCCGATGGACTGCTCCCCCCTGGGCGGCCCGTGCCGCCAGGGGGTGTGCGTGGCGGGGGAATGCCTGGCGCTTCCGCTTTCCGGGCCGTGCGAGGACGGAGACCCGTGCACGGTCCAGGACCACTGCGAGGGAGGCGTCTGCCTGGCCGGTCCGCAGCGGGAGTGCGAGGACGGAGACCCGTGCACCGTGGACACTTGCGACCCCGGTGCGGGAGGATGCGTGCACGCGGTCGCGGCCGGCTGTTGCCTGAGCGACGCGGACTGCGACGACGGGGACCCGTGTACCGAAGACCGGTGCGAGGGCGAGGTCTGCGAGCACGCGCCGGGCGAAGCCATCGGGAAGGTGTGCGAAGGAGACAACGTGGTCGCGGTGGATGCGTGCGGGAATCCCGTGGATGTCCTGGAGGACTGCGCGCCGTGCGGATGCCTGGACGGGTCGTGCCTGATCCCGGACTGCGAGGGCCGGGAGTGCGGTCCGGACGGCTGCGGCGGTTCGTGCGGCCGATGTCCGGAGGGCGAGGCGTGCGTGTACGGTCCCGGGGTGGCCGGCGCGTGGTGCGTGCGGTGCGCCCCCGGTGAGGAGTGCGCGGGCGGACCGGGCGACCACGACGACGCGGTGGACGCCGGCGATGGACCGTCGGACGCGGCCGATCGGCCTCTGGTCAACGGCGGGACTTCGGACCTGGAATCCGACCCCGTCCCCGAGCGGCCGAAGCCGCCGGAGGAGGTCCAGGCCTCCGCCACGGACCCCACCACGCCCGCCACCGCCTCGGAGGGGGCCTCTGGAACGGCCGGCGGAGGGTGCAGCCCGGTCCCCGGCCCGGCGGTTCCGGTCGGTTCGCCGGCCGGCCTGTGCCTGGTGGCGGCGGCGCTGCTGCTGGTGCTTCGGGGGACACGAAGATGAGCAGGCCAGAATCCGCCACTGAATCCCGCAACATCTTGGAATCGCTTCAGAGGATCCAGGTTTCCGTCCACCACCCTGGAGCGGCGACCACCGGTCGCCGTCTGCGTCAAACGGCGAGGATGTTCGTGCCGGCGATTGTCCAACGGAGGTTGATGGTGGTTCGAGGCAGGACCTTGTGGTGGATGGCCGCGGCTGCCTGTGCGTGGGCCTGCGGGCGGGACACGGCGCCCCCGGTTGGAATCTCCGGCCACGACGTCGGGCCGAGGATCAGGAACGTCCGCCGGGTCACCGGACCGGAGTTCCACATGGCGCCTGCCTTCTCCGATGACGGGCGGTTCCTGTTGACCACCGGACCCAGATATGCCGGCATCTTCGTGACGGACCTCCACGGGGAGCGTCCGCCGGTCACACTGACCCGGGAGGCGTACCTGGGGTGGGCCGCGGCGTGGAAGGGCGACGCGATTCGGACGTGGACACGGGACGGCCGCGAGGTCCTGTTCCGGGACCCGACCGGCAAGCCGGACCGGGTCGTCACGGGCCGCACCGCGACGCCGGCGGGGATTCGCGGCCCCGTGTACGAGTCGGAAGACGCCATCCACCTGGTTCGCACAGACACGGACCGCGTCATCAGCGAGGGCGATGACCGCTACTACCACCCGGTGCTTTCCCCGGACGGCCGGACCGTGGTCTATGAGGGACTGGTCACCGGCATCCACGTGGCCGATATCGAGCACGGAACGCATGCGGGTCCGATTCGCGGCAACCACCCCGCATGGCTGCCCGATTCCTCGGGGTTCGTGTTCGACAGGGTCCGGGACGACGGGACCCGCCTGGTCGCGGGCGACCTCTACCTGTACAGGCTTTCCTCCGGACGGGTCACGCGCCTCACGGACACGCCGGACCGGATCGAGACGCATCCGGCCGTCTCCCCCGACGGCCGGCATGTGGCGTTCGAGGCCGACGGTGTGGTCTATGTGGGCGAGACAGAGGGCCTGGAGGCCCTGCGGTGAGGAGGCGCCTTTTGGAGGCGGCCAGGGAACGCCGATGGAGGACGACGACCCCCGGGATCCCATCCGCGATCAGGACGGCAACGGATTCAAGCGCTTCGAGGACCCGATCGCGGTCGAGGAGGTCCACCAGACGACTCCTTCAGGCGAAGCCACCGCTCGCGTACGCGCTCGACCTCGCGAGTCTCCCGGCGGTCGAGCGACCACCCAAGCCGGTGGACCATCGCGCGGCACGCGAGCATCTGCAAAAGTCGCCGCTCGGGCGAGGTCTCGCGCTTCTCTCGGGCCGTCACGCGGTTGACCGCCAGCCACCCCGCCGCCCACGCCCGTGCCTCGGCCTTCGTCATCCGCCTCCGCATGACCTGATCCTAGCACATGCAACCGGGCCGAGATGGACCCGCATCCGGTCGCT
>DYKK01000407.1 GCA_020722625.1 Anaeromyxobacter dehalogenans | reverse complement strand
CCCGGATCCCGGATGCCGGATCCCTTCCTTCTACGCGGACCTGGGGCCGCCTCAACAGACGGCCGCGCTCTCGCGGTACGCCCCGAAGACCTCGCGGAAGCAGTCGCTGATCTCGCCCAGGGTCGCCCCGGAGCGGACCGCCTCGATGACCGCTTCCATCAGGTTGTCGTCGCCGGCCGCGGCGGCCCGCACGCCGTCCATCGCCTCGCGCCAGCGGGCATGGTCGCGGCGCGCCCGGAAGTCCCGGATGCGCTCCTTCTGGCGGGCCTCGACCTCCGGGCGGATCTGGAGCGTCGGGATGGGAGGCTCCTCGTCGGACCGGAAGGCGTTGACGCCCACGATCACCCGGTCCCCGGACTCGACCGATTGCTGGAACTCGTAGGCGGAGCGTGCGATCTCGCGCTGCGGATAGCCCTTCTCGACGGCCGCGACGATCCCGCCCATCTCGTCAATCTTTCGGAGGTACTCGGCGGCCCGGGCCTCCATCTCGTCCGTCAGGCGCTCGACGAAGTACGACCCGCCGAGCGGGTCCACCACGGACGCGACACCGCTCTCGTGCGCGATGATCTGCTGGGTGCGGAGGGCGAGGGTCGCGGCCTCCTCGGTGGGCAGGGCGTACGTCTCGTCGAGCGAGTTGGTGTGCAGCGACTGGGTTCCGCCCAGGACGGCCGCGAGGGCCTGGAGGGTCGTGCGCACCACGTTGTTGTAGGGCTGCTGCGCGGTCAGGGACACGCCCGCGGTCTGGGCGTGCGTGCGCAGGAGCCACGACCTCGGGTTCTTTGCGCCGAACCGGTCGCGCACGATGCGGGCCCACAGGCGGCGCGCGGCGCGGAACTTGGCGACTTCCTCGAAGAAGTCGTTGTGGACATCGAAGAAGAAGGACAGGCGCGGGGCGAAGTCGTCCACGGCGAGGCCGGCCTCGAGGCCCGTCTCGATGTACCCGATCCCGTCCGCGAGCGTGAACGCGAGTTCCTGCACCGCGGTCGCCCCGGCCTCGCGAATGTGATAGCCGCTGATCGAGATGGTGTTCCATCGGGGCATCCTGCGCGAGCACCACGCGATCATGTCCCGGATGATGCGCATCGAGGGCCGCGGCGGCGAGATCCATTCCTTCTGGGCGATGAACTCCTTGAGGATGTCGTTCTGGGTCGTGCCGCCCAGGGCCTCCGGGGGGATGCCGCGGCGCTCCGCGGCCACCACGTAGAACGCCAGGAGCACGATGGCCGGGGCGTTGATGGTCATGCTCGTCGTGACGCGGTCGAGCGGGATGCCGTCGAAGAGGCGCTCCATGTCCTCGACCGAGGCCACCGAGACGCCCTCGCGCCCCACCTCGCCCTGGGCGAGCGGGTGGTCGGGGTCGTAGCCCATCAGGGTGGGCATGTCGAAGGCCGTGGACAGCCCGGTCTGGCCCTGCTCCAGCAGGTACTTGAAGCGGCGGTTGGTGTCCTCGGGCGTCCCGAACCCCGCGAACATCCGCATGGTCCACAACCGCCCGCGGTACATCGTCGGATAGACCCCGCGCGTGAACGGAAAGAAGCCGGGGTAGCCGATCTTCGCCTCGTAGGCCGGGCCGGGGTCGTCCGGCGCGTACAGGGCCTCCACCGGGACCCCCGACTGGGTCCGAAATTCGGGGCGACGCAAGGGCTGGTCCTGAAGACAGCGGAAGAACTCGTCCTTGAGGCTCATGGGTCACCTGTTCGGGTTCACGACCCGGGCGGACCGCGCCTCCGCCCGAACGCCGCCAGTCCGAGGGCGGCCATCGCCGTCCACCAGAGCGGGGTCGGAGCCGCCTGGGGCGAGGCGACGCAGCCGCCTCCCGGCGTGCCTCCGCTCGGTTCGTCCCCGCCGGACGACGCGGGCTGGCATTTCCCGTAATACCACACGTACCCCGGGGGGCATCCGGCCGCGGGGTCCCATCCGCCGGTGCCGTCGGGCGGTCCGCCTGCGTCCGATTCCCCCGCGGACGCGGCATCCGAGGAGGCATCGGGGAGTCCCGCGGCCTCGCAACGGCCCGATGCGTTGCACAGGGCCCCCGGTGGGCAGGACCCGCACGACCCGCCGCATCCGTCCGGGCCGCACTCCTTGCCCGCGCACGACGGGGAGCACACCGAGGGGTCATAGCACTGGCCCGCGTCGCTGCACTCGAGGGGCGGGGGACAGACCCCGCACGACCCGTCGCACCCGTCCGGGCCGCACTCCTTGCCCGCGCAGTCCGGGGTGCAGGGCTGGATCTCGATGCACGTCCCGGACTGGCAGAAAAAGCCGTGCGCGCACGACCCGCAGGTTCCCCCGCACCCGTCGTCGCCGCATTGCTTGCCTGCGCAGTCGGGCGTGCAGACCGGGACGCACTGGCCCGATGCGTTGCACGTCTGTCCCGCCGGGCAGGACCCGCACGTGCC
>DYKK01000406.1 GCA_020722625.1 Anaeromyxobacter dehalogenans | reverse complement strand
CCGGGGCGTGGACCGGGCCGGACCGGGGGACGAGGCGGGGCGGATTTCGTCTCGGATTTCGTCTCGGGCGTGCGGCTAGCCGAGGGAGGAGGTGTTGGAAAAGGCGCAGAACCCTTCGAACTTTCGACCAATTCTGGTCGGGGCGACTGGATTTGAACCAGCGACTCCTTGACCCCCAGTCAAGTGCGCTAACCAGGCTGCGCTACGCCCCGGCTCAAGGCAGGCAATCTGTACCACGACCGCGGCGGTCTGGCAAGTCCTGACCGGGCTCCGGACCGGAGGGGCGCGACCCGAGCAGGCGATGGGCTCGCTCCACGGCCGCGGCCCGGTCGGCGGGAGGCCGGCCCAGACGGCGCAGCACGCGGGTCAGGACCTCGATGCCGGCCTCGACCTCGTCCACCACCACCTCCGTGGCCCCGAGCGCCGAGAGGTCCGGCCGGTCGGCCAGGTAGCGCGTCCTGAGCAGCACGGGCACGTGAGGAGCGCACACGTGCGCTGCGGCCACGATGCGGTGCACGGCGTCCGGGTCGTTGATCAGCACGACCAGGGCGCGGGCCTCCGGGAGCCGCGCGTGGCGAAGCGCCTCGGGATGGGCCGCGTCCGCGCAATAGACCGGCTCCCCGGCCTCGGACGCGACCCGGACCGTCTCGGCGTTCAGTTCGAGGACGAGGAACGGCACTCCGGCGTCGGCCAGGGCCCGGGCCACCACCCGGCCCGCCACGCCGTACCCGACCAGGACCACGTGGCCCCGCCGCTCATCCCCTCCGGCACCCTGTGGGATCCCCGCGGCGGTCGCCGCGGGGGGCGGCTCGGCGATTCCACGCACCCCCAGCACGCGCTCCAGGGGGCGCAGCAAGACCTGACCCGCGCTCAGGTGCGGGGCGGCCCTCATCACGAGCGGCGTCACGAGCATGCTGACGACGCCACCGGCCACGAGGACGCGGACCTCGTCCGGGTCGGCGAGGCCTACGCCCGCCCCGACCCCGAGCAGGACGAACCCGAACTCGCTGAACTGGGCCAGTCCCGCCCCGGCCAGCCATGCGACCCTCGCCGGAAAGCGCATGGCCACGGCGGCGAGCATCCCGATCCCCCCCTTCCCGATCACCAGGGCGGCCACGGCGGCGGCCACCCGGCCGGGATCGGTCAGGGTCACGCCGCCGTCCGCCATCATCCCCAGGGACAGGAAGAACAGGCTCGTCAGGAGGTCCCGGAACGGGATGATGTCGCCCAGGGCGCGGTGCCGGAACTCGGTGTCCGCGAGCATGAGCCCTGCCAGGAAGGCCCCGAGGGCCATCGAGAGGCCGGCGAGGGACGACACCCACGCGGTCGCGGCGAGGACCGCGGCCACGGTCAGCAGGAAGAGTTCCCGCGATCGGCCGGCGGCGACGAACCGGAACACACGCGGGACCACGGCCCGCGACAGCAGAAGCGTGGCCGCCACGATCGCGACTGCCCGGGCCAGCGCGCCCGTGACCTCGATCCAGACTCCGCCGCCCTCGCCCCCGGGCGCCCGCAGGGCCGGGATCACCAGCATCATGAAGACGGCCGCCAGGTCCTGGAAGATCAGGACCCCGACGATGAACCTCCCGTGAGGCGCGTCCGTTTCGCCGCGATCGGTCAGGGACTTCAGGACGATGGCCGTCGAGGACAGGGCGAGCACGAACCCGAAGAAGACGGCGCGGGACAGGGTTTCGCCGAGGCCCCAGGCCACGCAGACGATCGCGACCGCGGTCAACCCGACCTGCAGGGACCCGCCGAGGACCACGAGTCGCGCGATCCGTGCCAGACGCCGGAGGGAGAATTCGACCCCCACGGTGAACAGCAGGAGCGCGACGCCCACCTCGGCCAGCGTGTCCAGGGAGTGGCGGTCCCGGACCACTCCGAGGCCGGAGGGACCGGCGATCGCCCCGGCCAGGATCAGGCCCGCGATGGTCGGCAGGCGCAACCGGACCAGGACACCCACCACGACCACGGCCACCACGGCCATCGCGACGAGGTCCCTGAGGAGGGGAAGGTCGTGCATGCTCGGGATCATCAGCGAGAAGGGTGGCCGTGGGGACGTCTTCGACCTGACTGAATGGAACCGGCCAAGGTTCTTCGGTCCCACGACAGCTGGGAGCAAAGGAGGTCGGGGGGCGCCATGCGGGTCGGGGACGGGCATCCGGGGTCCGGCGTCCGGGATCCGGGATCGCGGGGCACGTGGCTCCGTCATCAACGCCCCGCCCCCCGCGTCCAACGTGGTCCTGACACGGGCACTGACACTGAAACTGCCCCTGTCACTGTCTCCTGTCACTGAGACTGCCACTGTCCCCTGAACCTGTCCCCTGTCACGACTTCGCCTCGCAGTCCGTGGTTGTCTAGGAAATCGGCCGCGACGTGGCGCGAGCGGGGGCTCGCGCATCCAGCCGCGAGCAG
>DYKK01000405.1 GCA_020722625.1 Anaeromyxobacter dehalogenans | reverse complement strand
CCGGATCCCCGCGTGGGGCGTGATGAAGCGGCACTCCAGGTCCCCGTGCATCAGGTAGAGGGACGGCCCCTCGAACGAGAAGGTCTCGAAGAACTTGCGCTGCACCGCGTGGTCGCACAGGAAGCGACGCCACGCGTCGGGGATCGCCCAGGTGTGGATGGGCGTGGGTTGCGCGGGGGCGCCCGGGATCTCCTCGACCGCCGGGGCGAAGGTCGCGACGACCTCGTCCAGGTCGCGGTCGCGCAGGGACACGGCCATCCGGCGCATCAGGA
Source organism: Anaeromyxobacter dehalogenans (assembly GCA_020722625.1). Classification (GTDB taxonomy): domain Bacteria; phylum Myxococcota_A; class UBA9042; order DTJE01; family DTJE01; genus DYKK01. Next base: position 2,165 of record DYKK01000405.1, on the reverse strand, counting down.
AGGCGAGGGGTCTCGTGACCTCGCGGCCCTCGAACAGGATCGAGACGTGCGTGGAGGCGCAGAACCGCGACTCGTTGCGGCCCTCGACCACGCGGAACCACCCCTCGCCGACGCGGTCCCACGTGAGGTGGACGCGCACGTCCCCTCCGATCAACTCGGCCTCGTCGAGGGCCAGTCCGACCTCCCGGAGCCGGTCGAGGCCCAGGAGGGTCTCGAGCCGGGACCGACCCTCGGCTTCGGCCTTCCAGTACCGGACCTGGTTCGCCTCGGCCTGCGCGGTCGCGTCCATCCCGGGGTCCTGTTCGAGCCGCCTCGATGAAGGTACGCAGGAGGCGGTGGCGGGGTCAAGTCGCGTGTCGGGATCACGGCACGGGGACTGCGAGCACCGACTCCGCGCGCCACATCACGTCGTTGGTGATCTGGGCCGGCACCGCCCCGCCGTCGAAGCGGGTCACATGGACCTCGGAGTCCCGCTCGTGGCGGCCGTTCGGCTGCGCGGGGAGCGGGCGGCCCTCCATGTCCACGGTGGGCGTCCCGGCGAGGACCACGTACTCGCCGGACGGCGACAGGTCGTAGTCCGTGATGGCGATGGCCCGTGCCGTGTATCCCTGCGGGTTGTCCGTGACCTTGCGGAAGTCCGCCTCCCCGATCGGGGTCCCGGACCCGATCCTCTCGACCTCCAGCCGAAGGAGGTTCGTCCAGGGTTTGACCTGGTTGTCATCGCACGTGGAGGCCCCGATGAACAGGACCTCGCGCCCGTCCCGGGAGAAGCGGATGGGGCCGCGGACCTCGGTGAACTGCCACGGCTCGCGGTTGTAGCAGGCGTTCGTCAGGTAGTCGGAGGGGACCGACAGAAGGGTGGAAGACCGGGGTTCCGGGTCGCCAAGGACGTGGCGGTACAGTCGCAGTTCGCGGTTCTCCTCGAGGAGGGGGAACACGAGCGTCGTTCCGTCCGGCGACAGCGCGACCGGGTTGTCCTCTCGGAACATGGAGAACGCGCCGGAGGGCGCGATGCAGTTCCCGTACGGGTCCTTTGCCGCGCACAGGGGGCCGAGCACCTTGCGCAGGAGGCCGTCGCGATGGATCCACACCGTCACGCTCACATTGGTCGGAATAAAGAATATCAGCGTTTTTTCGTCCTCCCCGACTCGGAAGAAGCCGTTGTACTGGAACGCGGTGGTCAGACCCTCCTGCTCGACCGGGGGTACCTGGGTCAGCCGTTGCGAGCCCCCGGGGTCCGCCGGGTCGAACCGGAACACGTCGAAGCACCGTGTGACCGCGGCGGTGCCGGTCGGGCACGGCACCTTCTGGGAGTAGTACAGGACCGCGCCCACCCACTCCGCGTGGGCCACGCCGTCCATCGCCGGACCCACGGGCGCGGGGCTGCCCGGGGCGTCCAGGTCCACCACCTGGAGCGTGGGGCCGTCGCCGGACGCGGCCGTGGCCACGGCCACCCATCGAAGACCGCGGTCCAGGAAACACCCCGCGGAGCAGTCGAGGGGCCCATCCGGCCCCGCGGCCGGCAGGACCGCGTCGTTCGTGGGGTCCGTGTCCCTCGGGTCGGCCACGCGGAACTCGAAGCGCCCGGCGACCTCGGTGCCGGGCCGGCCGGCGTACGCATAGACGACCCGGAAGTCCTCGGTGACGACGAGCGGTTCACCGGAGGAATCCCCGCCCTCGTCCCCCGTCGCATCGGGCGATCCCTCGTCGTGAAGCGTCGCCAGGTCCACCTGTCCCGCGTCGCGCCCTCCGCCGCCCCCGCCGCCGCAGGTGACGATCCCTGAGAGGACCCACGTCCACGCCGTCAGCCGTTTCATCGCGTTCTCGCCGCGTTTCGTCGCGGGAAGAGTAGCGACTGTGCGCGGGGTCGGTCAAGCGGGGAGGCGCGTCCAGAATCCGCCACCCCGTTCCGCAAGACCTTGAAGCCACTTCAAAACGACCACGCAACGATTCACCACCCTGGAGCCGCGAATTGGAATTCGCGGCCCCAGCATCGTTGGAGCTGGTCGTTTCGCGACGTGTTGTTCTCCCCTCTCGGTCCTGGAGGCGCGATTTGAAATCGCGCCGGCTGCGCGGCCTCCGAGCCGCGCCCCTCGGGGTCCGGGATCCGGGGGCCGGGGGGCCGTGGACGTGGCGTTGTCGTCATGCGCCGCCCCCGCGTCCAA
>DYKK01000404.1 GCA_020722625.1 Anaeromyxobacter dehalogenans | reverse complement strand
AGTGGCAGTGTCAGTGTCAGGACCACGTTGGACGCGATGAACGGCGCGTGACGACAAAGCCACGTACACCGCGACCCCGGATGCCGGGTCCCGGACCCCGGATGCCGGGTCCCGGACCTCACGCCGCAACGGGTGAAGTCGTCTCACGGATTCCGCCGGCCCCGGACGCGGGCCAGGGCCTCGGCCGCGGCCTGACGGACGGGCTCGGGGCCGCGTCTCGCGAGGTCGTCCAGGACGCGCTCCGACATCGGACCGCCGAAGGAGCCCAGGGCCTGGACCGCCTGGACGACGAGGTCGGTCGGTAGGCGGCGCCGCAGGCCGAGGCGCGACAGGAGCCTCCCGGCGGCGGACGGGCGGCGCACGAGCCCGCACAGCGTGGATTCGACCTCGGGCACCGTCACGAGGAGGTCGGGGCCGTACCGGGCGAGCGCGGACAGGACCGCGGACGCCAGGGCCTCCCCGGCGAGGTCCTTGCGGGCCTCGACCGGGGGCGTCGTCCCGGCCGGGCGCCGGGGCGGAGACGGGGCCAGCATCGCGAGCAGCCGTCGCACGAACGCGGGGTCGGAATATCGGACGGCGCCCGCGTGGTGGACGGCCCGGCGGACGATGTGCGGCTCGGGGTCGTCCAGGAAGGGGGCCAGGTGGGCCCCCGCGGCCGGCCCCTGGATGCGGACCAGGGCCTCCAGACACGCCTCCCGCACCTGCGGGCGCGGGTGGTCCCGATACTCCGAGACCGCCCGTGTCGCGGCCTCGTCGTGTGGGTCCGCCACGCTTCCGAGCAGGACGACCAGGTTGCGGACCACGTACCACGGGTGCCGGTGGGCCTGCAACTCGGCCACGATGAACGGGGCCGCCGGGGCCCCCACCTGTTCCAGCATGCTCAGGGCCGCCTTGCGCACGGAGGCGTCCTGGCTGCGTACGAGGTGGAGGAGCAGGGCGGGGACGATGGATTCGCGGAACAGGATCAGACCCCGGACCAGTCCTCCGCGGCCCTCCTTGGTGGTCTTCACCGCGAGATCGACTGCGCGGTCAATGTGACCCGCCTCCTCGAAGTGGCGCAGGAGGTCGCGGGCGAAGTCCTCGCGCCCCGGGAACGAGGGATGTGGCTCGTTCAGGTGGCGGTGCAGGATGGCGAGGATCGCGGTCAAGGGCCGCACTTCGCCGCGCCCGACCAGTTCGGGGAGGATGAACTTGACCAGACTCGCGTACCGGCGATACGCGGCCGGGGTCGCGGCGTTCGCGAAGTCCCGGTAGAAGGCGTTCGGGTCCTTCAGGAACCAGTCGGTCAACTCGCTCGACCGGATCCGGTTCCGGAGGTCCTCCGGGAGGGTGTCCAGGTCGATCAAGCCCTGGCTGTAGGCCTTCTGGAGGAGTCCATGGGCGTCCGAGAAGTCCGCCTCCGCGAGGCGAACGAGCACCTTGCGCGTGACCCGGTCCAGGGTGCTCCGGTATTCCTCGGGCTCCCATCCGGGGAGGTCCTCACGCCGCGCGCCCTGGTCGTGGACGCGCGCGAGGGTCTCGTTCAACAGGCGGGCGGCCTTGTGGACCATCTCCACGCCCAGGGTCTGGACCATCCCGTCCTCGACGCCGGCCGGGGTCACGACGTCCTGGCCCTCCGCGACGAGGTCCGCGTTCAGCAGGAGGTCCACGATGAGCGATGGTCGCGACAGGGGTCGCACCACGTCCTCGATGACCTCGACCTTCAGGCGCGCGAGGGTGGCCTCGTCGGCGTCGCGCAGCATGGGGATGCGCCGCAGGTCCTTGCGCAGGCGGCCGAGCGCGACCTTCACGGGCCAGGGCAGGTGCCGCCTCGCGCCGGGGACCTCGTCCATCCCGACGACGGTCACGGACAGGATCCCGGCCACGGTCAGTTCGTCGGACATGACGGCGTGGCCCGCCTCGGCGTGGGCCGTCTTGGAGGCCCACGTGACCCAGAGGTTCAGGAACCGCTTGAACTCGTCCTCGGTGATGCGGCGCTTGACCGTGAACGACGCGATCTGGTTTCGGATGAAATAATCGTGGAACTTGGCGACGAAGTGGTCACCCAGGATACCGCGCAGGGCCTTGGCGACCTCGATGGGCTCGGGCAACAGCCCGTCAATCATGACGCCGCGCTCGTCCACGGTCGAGACGAGCACGTACGACAGGTCCCGCTCGCCCTCGGTCAGGGAGTGGAACTGGCGGAAGAGGTCCTCGGTCGCGGCCCGGGCCAGCGAGTGTTCCGGGGAATACCAGCCGGTCTGGAGGAGGGCCTTGACGAGGTTGAGCGTGAACTCGCCCGCCTGGTTCTTGACCGCACGGGTCTTCGGGTCGTCGAACCGATAACTTCCCGATTCCATCGGAACCTCTCGGGCAAGAAAATTCTAATGCTTGCACGGGCGGTCGTTCAACGGCACCCCTCCGCGCATTTGACGGACCGGGGTGGATGGGATACAACCGCCGCGTT
>DYKK01000403.1 GCA_020722625.1 Anaeromyxobacter dehalogenans | reverse complement strand
TCGTGGACCACGAGTGACCGGGCGCCGCCCGGAGGGTCGGGGGGCGTGGGTGGGCTCCGGGTCGGTGGTCGGGGGTGGGTGGGTGGGCCCATGAGGAGGTAAAACACGATGGGCGGTGTTTCCGAACCGATGCCAGGCGGTCGAGGCAAGAAGAGCCTCGTGGTCGATCTGAACCTGGTCCCGTTCATTGACCTCTTGACCGTGTTGATCACGTTCCTGTTGCTGACCGCGGTCTGGACCCAGACCGGCCGGATCAACATTGACCAGTCCGTCCAGAAGCCGCAGAAGCAAGAGCAGCCCAAGGAGCCTCCGAAGAGGCTCACGATCATGATCGACCGCAAGGGCTACACGATGAAGTGGGCCGACGAGGCGCCCGAGCCCCTGCCCATCGCGGGGGGCGGCTACGACGTGACCGGCCTGCGCGAGAAACTGAAGGCCATGAAGGAGAGGCTTCCCAAGGACCCGAAGGTCGTGGTCGCCCCCGAGGACACGATCGCCTACCGCGAGATGATCGCGGTGATGGACACCTGCATGTCGCTCGGGCTCTCCAACCTGATGGTGGCGGACGCCGCCTCGGTGATCGGCGAGATGATGTGACCGCGGACCCGCCAGGGGCGGGGTCCGCGGCTCGGTCGGCGGAGGCGGGCGGGCGGGACGAAGATAGACGGAGGTCATGATGCCCATCCAGACACCGGGCAGTCGGATCGGCTCCAGCATCCACCTGAAGGGGCTGAAGGTCGGGATCAAGGGGCGGGGGGGGCGCGCACTGGTCGTCAGCCTGAACCTGACCCCCATGATTGACATGTTCGTCATCATGGTGGTCTTTCTTCTGATGGTCTTCTCTGCAACGGGGGAAATCCTGTTCACACAGAAGGACATCGAACTTCCGAAGGCCTTCACCAGCCGCCCGCTCGACCGCGTTCCGATCATCGGGGTCTCGCGCGACGTGATCCTGTTCGAGGGCGAGAAGGTGATGTTCACCACCGGGGTGAGCGAGAAGAACTACCCCGACCTGCGTCTGCCGGACCTGTCCAGGGTCCTCAAGAGCGCCCATGACGCCTTCACGCGCGAGAACCCGATGCCCGCGGAGCGCGACGAGGCCGCGAGGTGGTTCGAGCAGTCCAAGCAGATCATCATCCAGGCCGATCAGGGCGTCCCGTTCGAGGTGATCCGGATGGTGATGACCACCGCGGCGCACGAGGGTTACTCGGCGATCAACTTTGCGGTGGTCCCCGAGGCCCGATCGAGGAAGAGGTCCTGAATCGGGCCATGAACGCTCCTCGTCCCCCTCGAACCAGGACCAGGCGCGGGGGGATCGTCAAATCGCTGGATCCGGGGACGCGGGGGGTTGTACCTCCGCCGCGGGCGCGGCCCGGACCACGTGCAGGGGTGGGGACAGGGTGCGCCCCTGCCAGGTCAGGGCCCTCAGGGATTCCGCGTCCGGCAGGAGGGGGGTGACCCGCACCGTGTCCGCTCCGGCGCGTTCCACGGACAGGGACTTCCGGAAGACCTCCGGCACATCGGCCTTGAGGAAGAGCCCGAAGTAGATGTCGTGGACCGTACGCCGGTCGTCGGGTCCTCCCACGCGGACCGGATCGGGGGTCCAGAGGGCGTACCCTTCCAGGTCCTGCCCGTATCGGCGGTAGCGGACGAGGCGCCCCACGAGCGGGGCCGGGTCATCGGGTCGGGTCGGGTCGAGCACGAGGGCCGGCCGCCCAGACGAGGGGTCGGTGACGAAGAAGAGGGCCGCGAAGTCCTTCGGGTTCGGGAGGCGAAGGATCGCGGTCCCGAAGACCCGGACCCGGTCGGGCACCGAGACGTCCCGGATCGGATGGCCGTCCGCGTCCTCGAGACCCTGGAAGGCGAGCCGCTCGCCGGAGGCGACCACCACGACCGGGACGGCGACCTCGTCGGTCGGGGAGGCCGCACCCCCGCTGAAGTACCGGAAGCGGAGCGACTCGGCCCGGCCGACCTCGTCGGGCACGGTCACCGTGAACACGCAGTCCGCGTTGTCGAACGCCTGGCCGAACCCCCGGAACTCGAAGCGTCGCTCCTTCGAGGTCGCGACCACCTCGCACTGAATGTCCACGCGGGTCCCGGCCATCACCTCGATGGGACGGTAGCGCTCCCCGGGGGCGAGCGCGACCTTCAGGAACGGCTCGTCATCCACGCGGATCGTGACGATCTTGGGCTCCTCGAACCCTCGCTGGGTCTTCCAGGACGGGTACATCCAGGAGAAGAGCAGGATCAGACACCCGATTCCAGCCAGGGCCAGCGCCAGGATCAGGCGGACCTTGCGCGCGGGGCGGAGGGGAGGAGGTGGTCCGGAAGAATCGGCGGGTGGTTGCTGGGAAGGTTGAGAGGTTTGGGCGGGCGGGGCCTCGAAAGGATCGTCCACGGCGACTCCGTTCGGGTGGACAAAGATACGGTGCGATGAACCGCGGAAGTAGTCAAGTGCCAC
>DYKK01000402.1 GCA_020722625.1 Anaeromyxobacter dehalogenans | reverse complement strand
GGCGTCCGCGATCCGGGGTCCGGCGTCCGGCATCCGGGATCCGGGATCCGGGGTCCGGGGTCGCGGCGGACGCGGCTTCGTCGTCATGCGCCGCTCATCGCGACCAACGGGGCCCTGACACTGACACTGACCCTGTTCCTGAACCTGTGCACTGAACCTGTCCCGGGGATCCGGGGTCCGGCAACCGGGATCCGGCTTCCGGTGTCGCGGTGGACGCGGCTTTGTCGTCATGCGCCGCTCATCGCGACCAACGGGGCCCTGACACTGACCCTGACACTGTCACTGACCCCTGACACTGTTGCTGAACCTGTCCCCTGAACCTGCCCCTGTCGGGCCACTGGCCGGAGGGCCGCCGATCGAAGACGCGCCGCCCCGTCCCACGGATCTTCGTCCAGGTGGTATCATGCCGCGCCCGCGGAGCCGGCTGGACGGGTCCCCGCCGGCGCGGACGGCTGTTGCGAGGTGGGCCGGTGTTCTCGATCCCCCTGGTGGTCGCGCTCGCGCTGTACGGTGTCAGCACGGTCCTGTACATGCTCTTCCTGGCCGGCGTGTCCGAGCGGGTCCGGCCCTGGGCGAGGGCCGTGCTCCTCGCGGGCGCGGCGGCCCACCTGGCCGCGATCGGGTACCACCACGCCTGGCACCGGGCCCCGCCCATCCTGGCGCCCGCCTCCCTGGTCAACCTCGGCGTCTTCGTCGTGGTGGCCGGGTACCTGGTCCTGCACCTGACGTTGCGCACGACGGGCGCCGGCGGAATTGTGGCCCCCTTCGCGGCCGTGGTCCTGGGCACGCTTCTGAACAACGCCGGGGGCCGGGTCCCGGGGATGAAGGCCGTGGCAATCCTGACCCCGGTCCACATCGCGACCTCCGCGGTCGGGTTCTTGTTCTTCGCCGCGGCCTTCGCCGCCGCCACCCTGCGACTCTTCGCGGACTTACGCCTTCGCGAACGCCACGGCCTGGGCTGGCCCCGGATGCCGCCGATCGCCTCCCTGGACCGATTCGCGTTCGCCTCCCTGCGACTCGGGTTTCCCTTCTACACGGTCGGGATCATCCTCGGGGCGGTCTGGGCCTGGTGGGGGAGCGAGGCCGGTCCCCTCGTGCCCGAGTACGTGCTCGGGGTCGTCGTATGGGTCCTGTATGCGGCCCTGATCCTGGCCTTCACGCGGTCGGGGTGGAAGGGGCGCAAGGCCGCGGTCCTGGTGATCGTGGGCTTCATGGCCGTGCTGTCCGTGGTCCTGATGTACGCCTTCCGGAGGCTCGCCTGACCATGACGCGCTTCCGGCCCGAGGTCGTCTGGGGGGTCGGGCTGTCCCATCGGACTGCGCCGGTCGCGGTCCGCGAGTGGTTCGCCTTCGATGACGAGGCCGCGGCCCGGGTCGTCGGGACCTTGCGCGACAAGGTGGGCGTCCGCGAGGCGGTCCTGCTCTCGACGTGCAACCGGACCGAGGTCTATGTGGTCGCGGACGACGAGGCGCGCGACCGCATGACCACCCGGACCGCGGTGATGCGGGAGGTCGCGGCGGCGAAGGGGCGGCCCCTCCAGGACATCGAGCCCTACCTGTACGACCGGGTGGGACTGGACGCGGTCCGCCACCTGTTCCGGGTCGCGGCGTCGCTTGATTCCCTGGTCGTCGGGGAGCCCCAGATCCTCGGGCAGGTGAAGAACGCCTTCCGGGTGGCGAGGGAGGCGGGGACCGTCGGACCGGTCCTGACGCGCGTCTTCGAGAAGTCCTTCAAGGCCGGCAAGGACGTGCGGGCCACGACGGAGGTCGGCACCGGGGAGGTGTCGGTCGGGTCCGTGGCCGTGGACCTGGCCCGCAAGGTCTTCGGGGACCTGGGGCGGTGCTCGGTCCTTCTGGTCGGCGCGGGGAAGATGGGCGAGGCCGTGGCCCGCGCGCTCGCGGCGGGCGGGGTCCGGACCGTGGTGGTCGCGAACCGCACGCTGGAGCGCGCGCGGGACGTGGCCGGCCGGTACGGGTGGACCGGGGCGCCCCTGGACGACCTTCCGGGACTCCTGGCCACGTCGGACGCGGTGATCGCGTCGGTCGCCTCGTCCGGCTATCTGCTGGACCGCGCGCTGCTGAGGCGCGTGGTGGCGGCCCGCCGGTATCGGCCCCTGTTCCTGGTGGACATCGGGGTCCCGCGGGTGGTCGAGCCCGAGGCGGGACGCGAGGAAGGAATTTATCTCTACAATATTGATGATTTCAATGAAATCATCTCCGAGCACCTGAAGCGCCGCCACAAGGACGTCCAGACCGCCGACGCGATCATCGCGCGCGAGGTCGCCGCGGTCGAGCGGGCCTTCCGGGAGCAGGACGTGCAGCCGGTGATCGCCCGACTCTCACGGTGGGCCGCGGACCTGAAGGACCAGGAGGTCGGACGCGCGCTGCGCGAGATGGGGTCGCTGGACGAGCGGCAGGCGCAGGTGGTCGAGGCCATGGCGGCCTCGCTGGTGCACAAGGTGCTGCACCA
>DYKK01000401.1 GCA_020722625.1 Anaeromyxobacter dehalogenans | reverse complement strand
ATGCTGGGGCCGCGAATTCCAATTCGCGGCCGTCACAAAACCGCGACAGATCAAGCTGTTCCGTCGTTCTTCCGAGTACGACACCGGCTTCGCGGACCCTGATGGACGAAACCGACGCCTTGGCCGCGGGCAGTACCCGCGGCTCCAGGTTCGCGATGAGTTTCTTCGTAGATCGGGACGGCGGATCGTGGGCGGCCGCGTCTTCGTCGAAGGGCTGTCCGTGGTATCGTCACGGCGGGTTCTCTTCCGGGAAAGGAAATTCACGATGAGCCGGATGAACGCTGTTCGTGCCCGTCGCCCTCGTTCGACGCCCTGGAGAAGCATCAGAAACAGGATCTCCCGGATGCTCTCCGACCCGATTCGCCCGACGATCCAGGCGATGACCCGCCTTCTGGCGTTTGTCGTCGCGTCCTCGCCGGTCGGCCCGGCCGTGGCAGGACCGGTCGAGCCCGCCGCGACCCCCGCGCCGGTCGCCGGGGCGGTCTGCCTCGCCTCTCCCGCGCGGACCCTCGCCTGGTTCGACGCGGCCGTGTCCCGGGCCCGGTCGCTCGGACTGCCGGTGCGCGGCGTCGAGGCCGTGTCCCGCTGGACGCAGCGGGAACTCGGCGCGGACCTCCTCTCGCCCCGCGACTGGAAGAAGACCGGGCTGGACCCGTCACGCCCCGTGTGCCTGGCCGGGCCGGTCCCGGGCTCCGGTCGCGTGGTCGTCACCTTCGGCGTGACCGAGACGAAGAAGGTCGTGGACCTGGCCCGGCGCCTGGCCGCGCGCCGCGACCCGGCGGTCGGCCCGCCAAAGTCCATGTCCCTCCAGGGGGCGAAGGTCTGGGCGTTTCGGCCCGGGAAGGAAGACGAGGTCCTGGCCCTCGCGGTGCGCGACCGCACCGGGTTCCTCGCCGCGTCGCGGGAGGACCTCGCGTCCTTGCTGGACCTCGCCACCCCCGACCCTTCGGCGGGATGGGACCTGCCGGACGGGGACGTGGTTGTGGCGGCCCGCCTGGACCTGCGCGCCCTGGCCGCGGTCACCGGCAGCGGGGAGCCCGGCGAGGGAGGGCAGCCCGATCCGATGCTCGCGAGGACCGCGGACAGGGTGACTCCGGAGGTCCGCGCGAACCTCGTGGTCGGCGGAGACGAGGCCCGGCTGGAGGTCCGCGGGAGGTCCGTAGGACTGCTGGCCCTGGTGGGCGGCGTGCTCGAGAAGACCCCGCCCGGGGCCGGACGGATGGCGCTCGAACGGCTCGACGGCGGGGCGTCCGGCTTCCTCCAGGTCCGCTTCCCCCTGCGCTCGGTCGTGGAGGCGCTGAAGACCCTGCAAGGGCAGGGGGCACCGGGCGCCGGCCCCCTCCTCCCCCCGGGATGGGACTCCCTCGTGGAGGCCCTGTCCGGAGACCTCTTGCTCGCGGCCCAGGACGGGCTCGCAGGGCTCACCCTGGCGGCCGGGGTCGGCGACGAGGGCGCGGCCCGCCGGGGCATCGCGGCAATCGGCGAGTCCCTGCGGGCCTCCGGGGTCCCGGTGACCGTGGAGGACCTCGACGAGCCCGGGGCGACGGCGTGGAGGTTCCGGGTCGGCGTTCCGGATTCCCCCATCCGCTTCCCCGTGTTCGTGGCCGTGCGGGACGGACTGCTGACCGTGTCCCTGTCCCGGGCGCGGCTCGTGGCCGCGATGCAGGCCCCGGCGTCCCGATACGTGGACGCCCTCGATCATCCCCTGGTGCGCGAGGGGCTCGCGTCCGGGGCCGTCCTGGTCGCGCACGGGACCGAGGCCGACTCGCTCGGAGGCCTCCTCCCCTATGCGGCGATCGTCCGCGACGCCCTGGAGGGCGAGGCCGCGACGTGGATGGACCTCTTCGATTTGCCCGCCCTGGCCGCGGACCTCCTCCTCGACGCGGGCTCGGTGGCGACCCTTTCCTCGTCGGAGTGGTCCCTGCGAGTGGTCGCGAGGTTCCTCGGGGCGGATCCGGGGTCCGCGGACCCGGGCGAGCAGCTGTTCGCACAGGCGGTGCGCGCGCGGATGGAGGGGCGAGTCGCCGCGGCCCGGGAGGCTCTGTTCACGCTCGCGCAGACCGGCCGAAACGGGGCCTTCGGGCGCAAGGCGCGGCGATGCCTGGTAGCGCCCGAGCCCGTGAGCGACTTTCTGGTCGGGGCGGTGGTCGCGGGGGCGCTCTTCGCCTGGCAGGCGAGGCTCGCGGAGCCCGAGGGCGTGGGCGGCGCCTTCCCCGGCGAGGACGAGTCGGGCGAGGAGATGACCCCTTGCCAGCAGTACCTGCTCCGATCGTGCCTGGGACAGGACCCGGAAGGCCCGGAGTGCCGCAAGGCCCGCGCCTTCTTCGAGCAAGACGGCCCCACGGCCGAGGACCAGGAGAAGTGCCGTTCGCTCCTGACCCCTTGATCCACACTGGCCTCCCCTGGGAGGGTTGAAGCCCTCGCCTTTCGGCGACAGCGTTCGCAGGACCTCCCCCGCCTGAAGGCGGCGGC
>DYKK01000400.1 GCA_020722625.1 Anaeromyxobacter dehalogenans | reverse complement strand
GGCGAAATCGCGGTGCGGATCGTGAGGCCCCGAACTCCGCCATCAATTTCCGCAATTCTTCGAATGCACATGAAATTTGCTTCGTTTCATTTCGCCACCCTGGGGCCGCGACTTCCAAGTCGCGGCTGGCACGAGACCGCGACAAGTCAACGTGTTCCGTTGTGCTGGCGAGGTCGCTGCGGCGGATCGTGGGAGGTCGTCGTCTTCTTGGCGCGCCGGGACCGGGCGAGGTATCATGAATCGGGCCATTCGATGGAGGCGCCGCCATGACGCGCCTTGTCCTGGTCGCCGGGTCCCTGGTCGTGACGACGACCGCGCTTGCCCAGCGGCGGGGATCGGAGGAGGCTCCCCCGCCGCGGATCGAGCTGTCCGGCGAGACGAAAGGAGAGGGTCAGGAGCCCCCCAAGGCCGGCTCCATCATCCTGAAGTCCTCGGGCGAGTGGGACCGGGTCGCGGACGAGGCCGGACAGGTCTATCGGGCGCGCGGGTACCAGGGCGTGGTCCCCGGCGTGCGCGATGCACCGGCGATCCCCTCCAAGGGGACCGAAGCGCCCGCCCCCACGGCCCCGGTGCTCCAGTGGCTGGGGTTCCAGCCGTTTTCGACCTATTCCCGGGTCTTCCTCCAGGTGGTCGGGAACTACTCGTACACCGTGACCAAACCGGACCCTCGCGTCATCGAGGTGACGCTGCCCGGCGTGCGCGCCGCAACCCCCAATGACGAGCGGCACCTCGTCACCCGGGAGTTCCCGACCGCCGTGGACCGGATCCTGGTGGAGGAACAGGACGGAACCACCGTCATCCGCATCGTGCTCAAGGCCCCGACCGGCTACCTGTACCGCCAGGAAGGCCCGTACCTGTTCGTGGACATCAGCCTGTAGGGCGGCGTCAGCGGCCGTCCCCGCCGCCGGGCTGGACACCGGCATCCTGACCGTCATGGGACAGCACGACCTTCTGGTCCTCGAAGACCGTCTCGAGAAACACCGGGCGTGACCAGATGCGCGCGATGTTCTTGAGCGTCTCGACGGCCCAGTCGCGCCGCAACTCGCTCCCCTCGTAGCGGTGGACCAGCAGCAGTTCCCCGCGGTTGCGATGGTTCGCGTCCGCCACAACGACGACCGGCTCCCCGAGGTTGGTCAGGTGGAACAGCAACTCGTCCTTGACCTTCCGGAAGGCGCGCGAATCGATCCGATAGACCCCGGACTCGTCGCGCTGGAACCGGAACAGGCGATGCGACGCGACGAACTCCGGGGTCAGGAACTCGTCAATGAAGGTCACGTCGTTGTGCACGCGGCGGACCTCGAAGACCTTGCGCAGGCCCAGGCCCAGGCGGCGGTCCCAGCGCTCGCGCTCCCGGAGGTCGTCGCACTCCTCGTAGTCCTTCCCGAAGCGCCCCCGGTCCCAGCGGTCCTGGATGTCGCGCAGGAGCGCGAGCCCGAGGGCGTACGGGTTCAGACGGCCCGGGGAGGGGGCCACGGTCGCGCTGTGGTGGTCCGCGAAGTCCACCACCTCCGACGCCTCCAGCAGCCGCTCGGTCATCATCTTCGAGTGCCAGAACGAGGCCCACCCCTCGTTGAGGATCTTCGTCATCGCCTGCGGCGCGAAGTAGTACGCCTCCTCGCGGATCATCGAGAGGACGTTGTGCTGCCAGCGTTCCAGCGGGGCATGGAGGGCCAGGAACCCCATGACGTCGCGCTCCGGCTCCGGTGGAAAGCGCACGGCCTGCTTCGCCTCCTCCTGGGCGCGGCGCCGGACCTCCTCGAGGACGCCCGGTGGATTCACGTAGGGGTCGAGGTACTTCTTGACGCGATAGCGCGGTCCGCCGTCCGCCTCGCGGGGGCGGTCGCCCGGCTCCTCCGGGGTGGGCCGGTGGCGCACCACGTACGGCGCGTGGTGGTCAATCAGGTTCTGGAGGCTCAAACAGCGATCGATGAACGTCTCGACCTCGTCCAGCCCGTGGCGCTCGATGTAGCGCCGGATGCGGGCGCCGTGGTTCGCCATCTCGTCGAGCATCTTGCGGTTCGTCGGCGCGAACCACTCGTTGTTCTTGAAGAAGTCCACATGGGCGAAGACGTGGGCGATGACCAGTTTGTGGTCCACCGCGTCGCTGTCCTCCATCAGGTACGCGTACGCCGGGTCGTTGTTGATGACCATCTCGTAGATCTTGTGCAGGCCGTACGCGTACGACTTCTTCAGATGCTCGTATTCCATTCCGAAGCGCCAGTGCGGGTAGCGGCCCGGGAAACCGCCGTAAGCCGCGAGTTCGTTCATCGTCTCGTAGTCCACGACCTCGAAGCGGGTCTCGAAGAAGTCGAGCCCGTACCCTCGGGCCACCTCGGCCACCCGCTCGACCAGGTCCTGTAGTTCGCGGCGATTCATTCTATTGGCCCACCCGCCCCCCCCTCGATCCGCGATCTGTCGCGATCTCGTGCCAGCCGCGAGTTGGAAGTCGCGGCCCCAGGGTGGTGAAGTGAAATGAAGCAAATTTCATGTCT
>DYKK01000399.1 GCA_020722625.1 Anaeromyxobacter dehalogenans | reverse complement strand
GCGGGCGCCGGGGGAGGTTCCACGGGAGCCGCGGGCTCCACCGCGGCCGGCGCCGCGCCGGGGGCGGCTTCCGGCGGTGCCTCGACGGGCTTGATCGCCTCCTCCCGGGGGGCGGCCACCCGGACGGCCCGGAACGACCCGGTCTCGTGGTAGCGCCGCTGCCAGAGCCCCTCGGACTCGACCACGTCCAGGATCCCAGCGAGCGAATCCTGGAACTCGGGCAGGGACGGCGGTCGCTGCAACGGGTCGGCGGCCGTGGCCCGGACGAACCAGTCATCGAAGCGCGCGGTCAGCCGCGGGACCTGGCTCGACAGCGGGACCCCGGGCTGGACCGGGTTCCCGCCCACCAGTTCGCCGAAGATCAGGGCCGCCGCGTACAGGTCCGTCTGGGCCATCTCCAGCGCGGGGTCGGTCAGTTGCTCCGGCCCGCGGTAGTAGTCCCACACCGGGATCTCCTGGCCTTCCTTCAGGGGTTCGGCCACGAGGTAGTAGGGGTCGGACAGGACCAGTCGATCGGGGAGGACGAAGATGTTCTGGGGCTTCAGGTTCCCGTGGATGGCCCCCGTGGCATGGATCGCCCCGAGACCGGTCAGGATGCGCGAGACGATGGAGCGGACCTTGGGGATCGTGAAGTGCTCGCCGCTCTCGGCGTGCAGGTCCAGGATGGCCGCGAGCGACATCCCCTCCATCAACTGGCACGAGATGAAGTGGAATCCCCGGTCCTCCTGGACTTCGAAGATCTTGATCAGGTTGGGGTCCTGGTACGCGCGGGCCCGGTACATCCGCAGCAGGTTCTGGTCCTTGTACGGCGACGTGAACAACTCCGGCTTGAAGACCTTGACGGCCACCGGGAGGTCCAGGGCCAGGTCCAGGGCCTTGAAGACCGTCCCGTTCGGCCCGGACCCGCGTCCGAACACGACCCGGAACCGGTTGGCCAGTTTCTCCCCGATGTCGGGAAAACGCGCGGGAGGTTCCATCGGCGCCCCCTCTTCGAGCCTGGATCGCGTGGCGCCCCCGGGCCGTGCCGTGGGGCGGACCCCCATCCGAACGGACGGACCCTAGCAGAATCCCCTCGTCAAGACAAGCGGTTGGTCCATCGGGGATCCGGGGTCCGGGATCCGGGGTCCGGGGTCGCGGTGCACGTGGGTCAGCCGCAGCGCCCCATCCGCCGCGACCAACGCGGTCCTGACACTGGCACTGTCCCTGCCACTGCCCGCTGTCACGGAACCTGTCCACTGAATCTGCCCCCTGTCACTGTCTCGCCGGGGAGTCCGTGGTTGTCAGTGCGATCCGTCGCGGACTGGCGCGAGCAGCGCTCGCGCGTCCAGACGCGAGCGGTGCTCGCGTCTCCAGGGGGACCCAAAAAAAGCCTGGTCGCGCTCTTCAAATGAGGCAACGCCGCGGTGACGGGGGGCGGTGCTCGCGTTTCCAGGAGAACGGTGGGAGGTCGCCGGTGAGGCGGCGGGTCAGTAACCCGCGAGCATGTCGCAGGGGTCCCCGACCGCGAGTTCCCGCAGGGCGTAGGTGACCGCCCCGACGCAGGTCGCCGGCTGCGTCTCGATGACGATGACCTCCCCGTACGTCTCGTAGGGGAACCGATCCAGGTCGTCCTCGTCCACCTCCTCGCGGCCGTCGCCCCGCAGGCGGACCAGGAAGCGGTTGCCCGCCGCGACCCCGTGGTCCTCCCCGCGGTCCAGGACGACGTAGTGGTATTCGCCCAGCATGCCGACGTCATCGAAGGTGGCGACGATGTTCCCCGACACCGCGCTCGTGTTGCGCACGGGAGGCACGATCCGCGCCACGGGGGCGAAGGGGGCGACCCGGTCTCCCCGGTGGACCTCCTCGAAGGAACGCAGGATCACGGCGCGATTCTCCTCGGTGTCCGTGGAGGTCACCCGCACCACGCCGAGGTAACGGACCTTGTACCCCAGGTCCTTGCCCGTGACCGGGTGCTCGACCTCCTCCTCGACTCGATACAGCAGGTAGAGGTCCCCGGCCTTGACCCGCCGGGCCGTCTGGAACTCGACATACACCTCGTCCGTCTGGGAGAGGAGGGCCTTCTCCTCGCGCGAATACCGGACCTCCCCGGACCCCTCGAACTCCTCCTTCGACACGAAGCCGACCCGGCGTGCCACCACCTGCTCCCACTGCGGCCCCACCGAGTACCGGGCCTCGGTGACCCGGTACCCCTCCCGTTCCGGGGGCTTCGGTTTCGGAGGCACCAGATAGACGAGGTCCCCGGGGAAGATCCAGTTGGGGTTCGTGATGTGGGGGTTGAAGGACCACAGGACCGGCCAGTACCACGGGTCGTTGAAGAACCGGTCGCAGATGTCCCACAGGGTGTCGCCCTCCTCGGCGACATAGACGTCCACCTCCCCGGTGGCGGCCCCCGACACCGTGATCTCTTGCGCCCGAACGCCCGTCGCGGCCAGGACCGCGAGCACCGCCCCCAGCAGGAGACCGGGCCAGGGACAGGTCGAGGTCGTCCGATGAGCGGGGG
>DYKK01000398.1 GCA_020722625.1 Anaeromyxobacter dehalogenans | reverse complement strand
CGCCATCCCGGCCTACCGCCTGCCCAAAGAGGTCGTGGACCGGGACATCCTCAACGTCACCGCGCTGGGGGTGGACATTCGAACCGAAAGCCCGGTCCGTTCCCTGGCCGATTTGAAGGCCCAAGGCTTCCACGCCGCCTTTCTGGCGGTGGGGACCCTGGAGGGCTTCAGGCTCGGCGTCCCGGGCGAAGACCTGGATGGCGTCCTGGACTGCATGGGCTTTCTCAAGCGCGTCAACGGCGGCGAGGCCATGGACCTTTCGGGCAAGACCGTCCTGGTGGTGGGCGGGGGAAACTCGGCCATCGACCCGGCGCGCATGGCCTTGAGGCTTGGGGCCAAGAAGGTCATCATCCAGTACCGCCGAAGCCGCAAGGAGATGCCGGCCCACGACTGGGAGGTCGAGGCCGCCCTCGAAGAGGGCGTGGAGCTCCAGGTTCTCCGCACGCCCAGGCGCTTCCTCGGAGAGGGGGGGAAGGTGAAGGCCGTGGAGAGCCTCGCCATGCGCCTCGGCGAACCGGACGCCAGCGGCCGGCCCCGCCCCATCGCCGTCGAGGGCTCACAAGCCACGACGCCGGTGGACCTGGTGGTCCTCGCCATCGGCCTGAAGCCGAGCACCGCCCCCTTTGCGGCGGAGCTGGCCCTCAACAAGAACGGCACGGTGAGGACGGATCAGGAAACCCTTCAGACGTCGCTTCCCCACGTCTTCGCGGGGGGCGATGCGGTGACCGGCCCCTCGATGATCGTCCAGGCCATCGGCCAGGGCAAGCGGGCCGCGTTTTTCATGGACCGTTTTCTGCGAGGCGAATCCCTGGACGGCGTCCGCTTCGCGGAGCCGCTGCCCGTGGTGGACAAGGCCGAGGTGGTCGCCCGGACGCCGGGTCTGACCCCGCTGCCCGCCGCGCCCCGGCGCGAACGCCCGGTCGCGGAGCGCCTTGCCTCCAGGGCGGAGGTGGAACTGCCCGTGAGCGAGGAAGAGGCGCGGACAGGCGCCTCGCGCTGCCTGGACTGCGGCGGCTGCTGCGAGTGCCACGAGTGCGTTCACGCCTGCCCGGCCAACGCCTTCCACTTCGAGATGCGCGAGGAAAAGGCCGAGGAGGTGGTGCGCTCCGTCATCGTCTCCACCGGATTCAAGCTCTTCGACGGCAGCGAGAAGCCCCTCTTGGGGTACGGCCGTTTCCCCAACGTCATTGACGCCATGCAGATGGACCGCCTGCTGGCGCCCACGCGTCCCTACAACACGGTGCTCAGGCCCTCGGACGGAAAGGTCCCCGACAACATCGCCTATGTGCTCTGCACCGGCTCGCGCGATTGCACGGTGGACCACCGCCTCTGCTCTCGCGTCTGTTGCATGTACTCGCTCAAGCAGGCCCAGCTCATCCTGGGGGCCCTGCCGCTCGCCGACGTGACCATCTACTACATGGACATCCGCGCCTTTGGCAAGGGCTACGAGGAGTTCTTCGAGCAGGCCCGAGGAATGGGGATCACCTTCGTGAAGGGGAAGGTCGCCCAGATCGATGAGCAGCCGAACGGGAACCTCGTCGTGACCTACGAAGACATCGAGGGAGGTAGCGGCAAGCGGCGCATGGAGCACGACCTGGTGGTCCTCTCCGTGGGACTGCTCCCCAACCGGGAGGCATTGAGCCTCTTCCCGGACGGGTCTTTGGAGTCGGACGCCTACGCCTATGTGCGCGAGGTGGACGAGGACCTCGACCCAGGCAGGACCAGCATCGAGGGGGTCTTCGTGGCCGGGACCGCCTCGGCGGTGAGGGACATCCCCGACACGGTCCTCCACGCGGGCGCCGCCGCGGCCCAGACCGCCGCTTACCTGAAACGCATGGAGAGGGGCTCGTGAGCGCTCGCAAGGACTCGGACCGGCGCATCGGCGTCTTCATCTGTCACTGCGGCGGCAACATCTCGGACTACGTGGACGTGGAGAAGGTCCGCGACGCGGTGGCCAAGGAGCCCGGCGTCGTCCTGGCCCGGACGACCCTGTTCGCGTGCTCCGACGCCGCACAACAGGAGATGGTCGAGGCGATCCGGGAGCAAACGCTGGACGGGATCGTGGTCGCTTCCTGCTCCCCCAAACTTCACCTGTTCACCTTCCGGGCCATGGCCGAGCGGGCCGGCCTGAACCCCTACCGTTACATTCAGGCCAACATCCGCGAGCAGTGCTCCTGGGCCCACCGCGGCCAGGTCCCGGAAGCCACAAGAAAGGCGACCGCCATCGTCCGCGCGGCCGTCGCCAAGGCCCGCGCCAGCGACCCCCTCTCGACGATGCGCATCGAGACGAAACCGCGCGTCCTGGTGGTGGGCGCCGGCGTGGCGGGGCTGCGGGCCGCCCTTGCCCTGTCGGACATGGGCCTTACGGTCTATATCGCCGAGCGCGAAGAAAGGCCCGGAGGTTGGGCGGCCACCTTCGGCAAGACCTTCGCGCGCGACCGGTCCGGCTCCGACATGGTCCAGACGCTGCTCCAGCAGGTGGCCCGGCGGGACAACATCGTGCTCTACACCCGCGCC
>DYKK01000397.1 GCA_020722625.1 Anaeromyxobacter dehalogenans | reverse complement strand
AGGCCGCGCAGCCGGCGCGATTTCAAATCGCGCCTCCAGGACCGACAGGGGTGAGAAGCACGTCGCGAAACGATCAACCCCAACGATGCTGGGGCCGCGAATTCCAAATTCGCGGCGCGTCGCGTGACGACCAACCCCATCCATGTTGAAGCCTGAAGCACAAGGAGGCGCGGCCTGGAAGCCGAGACCGTGACGGCGGATTTGTGCGCGTTGATCCGGGAAGGTCACGCCAGGTCTATCCGTTCGAGGTCGTCCTCCTCAAGACCGAAGTAGTGGCCCACCTCGTGGAGGAGTGTGACCTCGATCTCCTCGACCAGGTCGTCGTGGGTCGCGCACACGCGCTCGATGTTCCTCTGGTAGAGGCAGATGCGCGGGGGGAACTGGCTCCAGGGGTCGGACTCGCGGCGTTCGGTGATCGAGTACCCATCGAAGATCCCCATGACGAGCGGCGAGACCTGCGTCTCATCGCCGCTGTTCACGTCGGGCACGTCCTTCACGTAGATCTCGACCCCCTCCATCCGCTCCTTGAACGTCCGGGGGAGGCGGGCGATGGCCTTGCGGACCGCGGCGTCGAAGGTCTTCCGGTTCACGCGGATCGGGACCAGGAAGTGGTCCGGGTCGAGGCGCACCGCGGTCCGGTAGGCGTCGTCGGCCTGGCGGAAGCTCCCCGCGAACTCGAGGAGGACCGCGCGGACGTAATGGGCCTCCGCGCAACGGCTGTCGAGGCGGAGCGCCCGCTCCACGTCCGACTGGGCCTCGCGCATCCGGCCGAGTTCGATCAGGCAGTGCGCCCGCGCGGCGAGCGCGTCCGCCCACTCGGGGTCCAGTTCCACGGCCCGGTCGTAAGATTCGAGGGCCGCGTCCAGGTCCCCCCAGTCGAACTCGGCGTCGCCCAGCAGGAGCATCACGTCCGAGGACTCCGGGTACTGGTCGGCGAGGCGGTCGAGCAGGATCAGGGCCTGCTCCACCTCGCCCTGCACGAGCATCGAGTCCGCGGCGTCCAGCTGGGCCTGAAGGTCGTCCAGGCACTCGGCCATGGGTCTTCCGTCCTATTCGTCTCGCGGTCCCGAGGCGTCCCGGACGGCCCGGGACACCACGTCCGCGATGGATTGTACCGTTTCCGCCGGTCCATAGACCCGCAGCACGCGCCTCCGGCGGGCGTGCCGCTGAAAGACGTCGGACCATTCCTCGACCGGGACCACGGCGCGCCGCGACCCGGGGTGGCTCATGCGGACCATCAAACCCGGGGCCGGGGAAAGCGGGCGTTCCGAAGCGGTCGCCCTGGCGCGTCCGAAGTATTTCGAGAACTCCACCGCGGAGTCCATCCACTCGGTGGACGGGGGGAGGAGGGGCGCGACCCGCCGCTGCAACCGCCGCAGGAAGCGGGCGTCCTCGTCCCACACCTCGACCGCGCGCTTGAGGGGGCGGCCCTCCACGATGCGGCGCGCCCACGGGTCCTTGGAGTCGCGCAACCGCTGCCAGAGCCACTCATCGTCGCACCGGGCGAACGCCTCGGGGTCGGCGGGGGCGCGGATGGCGCGCCCGCCCCCCCGGAGGAAGCGCTCCAGCATCCGGTGGAGGATCATCGTTTTGTGATGAGAATAAACCATCAAGAACATGTGAAAGCGCGAGAGCAAGAAGTCCTCGAAGGTGAAGACCGCGCTCGAATCGAGGGCCAGGAGGGCCTGGCCGCGCTCGCAGTGCGCGCCGAGATGGGACAGGAGCCAGTCGCGGTCGAACCGGCCGTACGCGACGCCCGTGAAGTGGGAGTCCCTCGGGAGGTAGTCCATCCGGTCCACGTCGAGTTCGCCGGCGATCAACTGCTGGAGGACCGGCAGGACGCTCACGCCTTCGAAGCGGAATTCCGGCTCCAGCGTGGGGTCCGGGTGGCCGAGGACCGCGGCCACGAGGCCGGCGCGGACCCCGGCATCGCGGCCGGCCCGGTCGATCCGGTTCGCCAGGTCCGACCGGAGCACGAGGAAGCGCGTCATCTCCTCGTGGGTGACGGGTCGCGCAAGCGGGGAGAGGCCGAGTTCCGACGAGCGGGGAAGGATGCGCTCGCCGCTGTGCGAGAGGGGGGGGTGGCCGAGGTCGTGCAGGAGGGCCGCGAGCCGGAGGGTCGCCCGGAGCCGGACGACGGCGTCCCCGGGGACGAACGGGAGGTCGCGCGCGACGGAATCGAACGCCCGGCCCGCCAGGTACATGGCCCCGATCGAGTGCAGGAAGCGCGTGTGGGTCGCGCCGGGAAACGCCAGTTCGCCGAAGCCGAGCTGGCGCACGCGGCGGAGCCTCTGGACGAGGGGATGGTCCAGGACCTCCTGTTCGAGCGGCGTGACCTGGACGGGACCGTGGACGGGGTCTCGGATCTCCACGGGCGGATTCATACCAGAAACGGGGGGCCGCGACAAACGGGCGGGAGGCGCGACCGCGGAAGGAAGGGGTGGACGCGGGAGAGGCCGCTGAGAAACTCGCCCGGATCGCGATATGGTCTCTTGATGGTTCCCCTGGAGACGCGAGCAC
>DYKK01000396.1 GCA_020722625.1 Anaeromyxobacter dehalogenans | reverse complement strand
TGAACCCTGCTAGCCTTCGCCGCGATGGGCGACCCACCCACGAGCACCGTCTCGAAGTCGGATTCCTCCCCCTCGAAGACCCGGGTCGCGGTGATCCGGATGAGCATGGCGGCTCTGTGCTTCGCCGCGATGGGGGTCCTGGTCAAGGCGTCGGCCATGAGGCTGCCGTTCCTGGTCGCGGTCTTCTTCCGCACCGCCGTGGGGCTGTTGATGCTCCTGGCGTACTTCCGGTGGACGGGCACGTCGCTTCGCGCGCGCCAGCACGGGCTGCTCCTCGTGCGAAGCCTCCTCGGATTCGCCGCACTCTTCCTGTTCTTCTTCGCCCTGGAGCGCCTGCCCCTGGCGCATGCGGTCGTCCTGAACTTCAGTTCCCCGGTCTTCGTGGTGCTCCTGTCGGGCGTGGTCCTGGGAGAGCAGCGCACCGGCGCGATCCTGCCTTTCGTGCTGGCCGCGTTTTGCGGCGCGGCCTTTCTGGTCGCCCCCGAGTGGACGGAGGTCCGGTTCGAGGCGGTCCTGGCCCTCCTGTCCGCCGTGTTCGCGGCCCTGGCGTACGTCACGGTGCGGCGATTGTCGCGGACCGAGTCGTCCCGGACCATCGTGTTCTACTTCATGTTGTACGGGACGATCTTCGGCCTGGCCACGCTGGCGGGCGCGGGTCTCGCCTGGCCCGAGGAGTACGCCCTCGACCGGATCGCGCCGGGCCTGCTCGACCCCTTCACGCTCCTCTACCTGGGCGGCGTGGGGGTCACGGCCACGCTCGGCCAGTTGTTCCTGACGTCGGCCTATGTCCTCGAGAAGGCCTCGGTCGTCAGTGTGTTCTCGTACCTGAATCCCTTGCTGTCGTACTTCCTCGGGCTCGCGTTCTTCGGGGAGGTCCCGACCTGGTCCTCGGTCCTCGGCGGGTTCCTGGTCCTCGCCGGATGTGCCGGGGTCTTGTGGGTCTCGCGCGAGCCCATCAAGGCCCCGCCTCCGTGAACCGGCCCTGGCGCGCCGGAAATCACGGGTGGGTCGCGGTGCAGGCCACGGACTCGGGGACGCCCCGCGCGGGGCGTCTTGCCGCGTGACCCACGACCAGCCGCCGTCGCAGGTACGCGAGGTTGAGTTCGTTGAACCGCGGGACCCCGCCCAGGGCCTCCAGGTAACTCGTGACCTTGCCGGTCTGCATCACGTTCAGGCCGGGGGTGTCTATGTGCGGGCCCCCGGGGTCCGAATCGGTGAACGACAGGCCGTCCATGCCGCCGAACAGCCCCTCGGGCGGCGGGCCGTTCGGCACGAGCCCGAGCGAGTGTCCCATCTCGTGGCACAGGGTCACGGCCACGGCCAGGGTCGCGAAGTCCAGGATCGTCGTGAAGATCGTGTATCGCTGTTCCAGGCGGGGGTCTCCGCTCTGGGTCGGGTCGAAGTCCGGGTCCAGGAACTGCTCGTCCCCGGGGTATTCTCCGAGCGGGGTCCCGTCCAGGGGGGAGATTTCGTGCAGGATCAGCGCGCCCAGCGGGTTCTTCAGCGCCTGGCGCACGATGTTGGTCACGAACACGCCGAAGTCGGGGACCGTGTCGTCCTCGACGCCCTGGTTGTTCCAGTCAATCCAGGCCCGGCCCACGATCCCAGCCGCGATGTCCGCGAGGTTGGGGTCTCCGCCCACGGCGATCATCGAAAAGCCGGCCTCCTCGGACCACGAGGCAGGGTCCGGGGCCCCGGGGTCGCCCTCGAAGACCAGGTGGAGCGGCACGCCCCAGGGCGTGGGGTGGCCGTCCGGGTCCAGGCCGAAGATCTGATTCGCGTAGTCCCGCACCCGGGCCAGGAACAGGGCGCGCGCGGCCTGCGAGAAGGCCGCGTTGTCGGACAAGAGGCCCAGGATCGCCAGGGCCTCGTCGAGGTCCGGGGTCCCATCGCCCGACGGCAGGAAGGTGGTCAGGATGTCGTAGGTCCCGTCCGGCCGGGCCATCAGCTCGTGGTCGCACAGGTCCCGCGACACCGTCACGAGCCACACGTCCGGGGCCTCGAAGGGGTCCAGCGCGGGCACGAGGTCCGCGACCTCCACCGCGATGGAGTCCGGCTCGCTTGCGGCCCCGTCGGGACCTTCCAGGACCGCGGTCAGTTCCACGGACGGCGCGGGGACGAGGGCCGCCTCCGGCACGAGGCAGCGCGCGACCAGGGCCTGGTCGGAGGGACCGGCCATGGGGTCCGGGACCGGGCCGCACCCGAGGGCCTGGGCGAGGTCCGTGCCCGGGTCCAGGACCTCCGCGCCCGCGCGGACCGGGGCCGAGGCGAACAGTCGCACGCGGTCGGGGCCCGGGGCGAGTCCGTCGTCCCGATAGACCTCGACCGTGAAGCCGCGGGTCGGCACGCGCAGGTGGAAGTCCTGGGGCGGGCCGCCGTTCTGCGTGAACGGGACGGTCCCGTTCATCGGGTCGGGGATCGCGTTGACCGTCACCCGGGGTCGGGGGGGAGGCGGCGGAGGCCCCGGGTCGGGTTCCTGGAGGTCCGCCCGGTCCGCCGCGTCGGCCGGCGGCCCGTCCAGGCCGACCTCGGACGCCGCATCGTCCGCG
>DYKK01000037.1 GCA_020722625.1 Anaeromyxobacter dehalogenans | reverse complement strand
CGACGCAGATGTCATGTTTATTCGAAGACTTGCGGAAATTGGTGGCGGATTCGGGCTTTCGCGGCGTCGCGAATCGCGCCGGCCTCACCGGGCCGCAAACAGGGTATGATGGCCGCGTCCTGGCAGGGACCGGGTCGAACCGAACGAGATGGACCGTGGACTTCGAACTGACCGAGGACCAGCGGGCGGTGGTCGCTGCGGTGCGCGCGTTCGTGGAGCGCGAGGTCCGGCCCGAGGCGGCCGCGTGGGACGAGGCGCACGCGCTCCCCGGCGGCCTGTGGCGCCGGATGGGGGACCTGGGGCTCCTGGGGATCACCCTGCCCGAGGCGTTCGGAGGCGGCGGCGCGGACCTGTTGACCGGGGCCCTGGTCGGCGAGGAGATCGCGAAGGGGTCCGCGTCGCTGGCCCTGTCGTACGGCGCGCACTCGAACCTGTGCGCCCACAACCTCGCCCGCAACGGCACCGACGAGCAGCGCCGCCGGTGGCTGCCGGGCCTCTGCCGCGGGGACCTCGTGGGCTGCATGGCCCTGACGGAGCCCGGGGCCGGCTCGGACGCCGTGGGGATCACGACGCGGGCCGTGCGGGACGGGGACGACTTCGTGCTGAACGGGCGCAAGACCTTCATCACGAACGGACCCATCGCGGACCTGGCCCTGGTCTATGCGAAGACGGACCCGGCGGCCGGCGCGCGCGGGATCACGGCCTTCGTCGTCGAGCGGGGGACCCCGGGCTTCACCGCGTCGCGCCCGATCGCCAAGATGGGGCATCGGGCCTCGCCGACCGGAGACCTGGTGTTCGAGGACTGCCGCGTGCCGGCCGGGAACGTGCTGGGCGCGGTCCACGGCGGCATCGGGGTGATGATGGGCGGGCTCGACATCGAGCGGGCCTTCTTCGCGAGCGGGGCCGTGGGCCTCGCCGAGCGCGCCCTGGAGGTCGCCGTGGCCTACGCGCGCGAGCGGCGGCAGTTCGGTCGCCCCATCGCGTCGTTCCAGATGATCCAGGCCAAGGTCGCGGACATGGTCACGGAGGTCGAGGCGGCCCGCCTGCTCGCGCGTCGCGCCGTGGTCCTCGCGGACCGGGCGGAGCGCGGCGGGGCGGGGACCGAGGTCCACAAGGTCGCGGCGGCGGCGCTCCTGTTCGCCGCCGAGACGGCCCAGCGCGTGGTGGACCACGCGGTGCAGATCCACGGCGGCTACGGGTACTGCGACGAGTACGAGGTCAGCCGCCTGTACCGCGACGTCCGCCTCTTCACCCTCGGGGCCGGGACCAGCGAGATCCGGCGGCTCGTGATCGCGGAGGAGGTCCTGCGGGGATAGGCGGGACGAGGAGGTGCCGTCATGCCGGTGATCGGGACCCCGGTGAACCCGGACGACCCGGAGTACCGTGCGAATCGCGAGGCCATGCAGGCCCTGGTCGCCGACCTCGAGGCGGAGTTGCGGCGGGCGCGGGAGGAACGCTCCGAGCGCGCGAGGCGCCGCAACACGGAACTCGGGAAACTGACGGTCCAGGAGCGGCTCGACCTCCTGCTGGACCCCGGGTCCCCCTGGCTCGAGATCGCCCCGCTCGCGGCGCGGGGCATGTACGAGGGCGACGTGCACGGGGCAGGCTCGCGGGCCGGGATCGGGGTCGTGGCCGGCCGCGAGTGCGTGGTCCACGCGAACGACCCCATGGTCAAGGGCGGGACCATCTACCCCCTGGGCGTCAAGAAGACCCTCCGGCTCCAGGCCATCGCGATGGAGAATCGCCTGCCCGTCGTGATGCTCGTGGACTCGGGCGGGGCGTACCTGCCCCTGCAGTCCGAGGTCTTCCCGGACGCGGACGACGGGGGCCGCATCTTTTACAACCAGGCCATCCTGTCGAAGATGGGCGTCCCGCAGGTCACGGCCGTGCTGGGCCTGTGCACCGCGGGCGGGGCGTACATCCCGGCGATGTCGGACCACGTGGTGCACGTGAACCGCACCGGGGCGATCTTTCTGGGCGGCCCGCCGCTCGTGAAGGCCGCGACCGGGGAGGAGGTGTCGGCGGAGGACCTCGGGGGCGCCCTCGTCCACTGCCGGGACTCCGGCGTGTCCGACTACTACGCCGAGGACGACGCCGAGGCCCTCCGCATCGTGCGCGAGATCGTGGGGATGCTGCCCGCGCGGGACCGGCCGCGCGGTCCCGACCGCGAGCCTCGCGACCCCCTGTACGACCCGCGCGAGATCTACGGGATCGTCCCGCGGAACCTCGCGACCCCCTATGACTGCCGCGAGGTCATCGCGCGGCTCGTGGACGGGTCGGAGTTCCTCGAGTTCAAGGCCCTGTACGGCCCGACCCTCGTGTGCGGGTGGGCCCACGTCCACGGCTACCTCGTGGGCATCCTGGGCAACAACGGGGTCCTGTTCTCGGACAGCGCGCTCAAGGCCGCGCAGTTCATCACGATGTGCGACCGGGACGGGGTCCCGCTGGTCTTCCTCCAGAACATCGTGGGGTACATCGTGGGCCGCGACTACGAGCGGGCCGGGATCACCAAGGACGGGCAGAAGATGGTGCACGCCGTGGCCACGGCCACGGTGCCGAAGTTCACGGTGGTCATCGGGGCCTCGTACGGCGCGGGGAACTACGGGATGTGCGGCCGCGCCTACGGCCCGCGCTTCCTGTGGATGTGGCCGAACGCGCGGATCGGGGTCATGGGCGGGGAGCAGGCCGCCTCCGTGCTGATCTCGGTCAAGAACGACCAGCGGGCGCGGGAGGGCCTGCCCCCGCTGTCGCCCGACGAGGAGGACGCGATCCGCGCCCCCATCGTGGCCCAGGCGGACGCCGAGGGAAGCGCGTACTACAGCACCGCGAACCTCTGGGACGACGGGGTCCTCGACCCCGCCGCGACGCGGGACGTCCTGGGGCTCGCGCTCGCGGTCGCGTGGAATCCCTCTCGGGCCGCGAGGGGCCAGGGTCACGGCATCTTTCGGATGTGACCGGATGTTTCGCAAGGTCCTGGTCGCCAATCGGGGCGAGATCGCGCTGCGGGTCCTGCGCACGCTGCGCGAGATGGGGATCGCCGGGGTCGCCGTCTTCTCGGACGCGGACCGGGACGCCCCCCACGTGGCCGCGGCGGACGAGGCCGTGCCCCTCGGGGACCCCGAGCCGGCGCACAGTTACCTGGACGCGATCAAACTGATCGAGGCCGCCCGGTCCACCGGGTGCGAGGCGATCCACCCCGGGTACGGCTTCCTGTCCGAAAGTCCCGCGTTCGCGCGGGCCGTCCGGGACGCGGGGCTCGTCTTCATCGGGCCCCCCGCGGACGTGATGGCCCTGCTCGCGGACAAGACCGCGGCCCGGCGGGTCATGGCCGGCGCCGGAATCCCCGTGATCCCGGGGACGTTCGAGCCCGCGGCCGATCCGGAGACCCTGGAAGCCGAGGCCCGGCGGATCGGGTTCCCGGTCCTGGTGAAGGCCGCGCTCGGGGGCGGGGGCAAGGGGATGCGGGTCGTCGCCGAGCCCGCGCGACTGCGCGAGGCCGTCGCGGCCGCGGCGAGCGAGGCCCGCGCCGCGTTCGGGGACGCGGGCGTCTATCTCGAGAAGCGCCTGCGAAGGCCCCGGCACGTGGAGTTTCAGGTCCTCGCGGACGCGCACGGCGGCGTCGTGCACCTGTTCGAGCGGGAGTGCTCGCTCCAGCGGCGGCACCAGAAGGTCGTCGAGGAGAGCCCCTCGCCGGCCCTGGACGACGACCTTCGCGAGGCCATGGGGCGCGCGGCCGTGACCGCGGCCCGTGCCGCCGGCTACGTGGGCGCGGGGACGGTCGAGTTCCTGCTCGACGAGGACGGCCGCCATCATTTCCTGGAGGTCAACGCTCGGCTCCAGGTCGAGCACCCGGTGACCGAGCTGCGCACGGGCGTGGACCTGGTGCGCCGCCAGGTGGAGGTCGCCGCGGGCCTGCCCCTGCCCTTCCGCCAGGAGGACCTCTGCGCGCGGGGGCACGCGATCGAGTGCCGGATCTACGCGGAGGACCCGGCCCGGGGATTCGCGCCCTCCCCCGGCCGCGTGCTCGCGGTGGAGGCCCCGGCCGGCCCCGGGGTCCGTTTTGACTGCGGGGTCGCGGCCGGGACCGAGGTGCCGGTCCACTACGACCCGATCCTGGCCAAGGTCGCGGTCGTGGCCGAGGACCGCCCCGCGGCCATTGCGCGGATGCGGCGCGCCCTGGAGGAATGCGCGATCCTCGGGGTCGCGACGCCCGTGGAGTTCCTGATCGCGCTCGTGGGGTCCGAGGCGTTCCGCGCCGGGGACGTGCACACGGGGTTCGTCGAGGAGTTCTTGGCGGGATGGGTCCCGGATTCCTCGGCGGACACGGTGGCGGCCCTCGGGTATCGTCTCGAGGAGCGCTCGGGCGCGGCTCCGGCCCGGGAGGGCGACCACGCCCCGCGCGGCGCGGACTCGCCCTGGCGAAGGCTCCAGGGGTTCGGGCGATGAGCGCGCGACGGTTCCAGGTCGGGGAACGGGTCGTCGAGGGGTCGGCGCGCAACTGCCGGGTCCTGTCGAGCGCGCCCGGGCGGCACGTGGTCGTGACGGAGGGACGCGTGGTGTCCCTGCGCACGGCCCGCTCCCCGGACGGCGGGACGTGGGTGTCGTGGCGTGGCCGGACCCGGAACGTTCGACCACTGAAAGACGACGTTGCGACGGGTCCCGCGCCCCCCCCGGGCCTCCCGGCGGGCGCGGTGAGCCCCGCGACCCCGGCCGTGGTCGTGCGGGTCCTGGTCAGCGCCGGGGACCGCGTGGCCCGGGGGCAACCCGTGGTCGTGGTGTCCGCCATGAAGATGGAGACGACCCTCGCGGCGCCGCGGGGCGGGGTGGTGCGCGAGGTCCGGGCGCTCGTCGGGGCGCGGGTGCGGCCGGGGGACGTGCTCCTCCTCGTCGGGGACGACCCCGGGCCGGGGCGGGGACGGGAGGAGGGGGGGCCTCTCGACCGAGGAGGGAGCGATGGGACCGGATGACCCGGCGGTCCTGTACGAGGTCCGCGGCCCCGTGGCCCGCCTGACCCTGAACCGTCCGGCGCGCCGCAACGCGCTGGACCGGCCGACCCTGGACCTCCTGCGGGCCGGCCTGGACCGGGCCGAGGCGGACAGGGTCCGCGTCGTGTGCCTGACCGGGGCGGGGGACCGGGTGTTCTGCGCCGGGGCGGACCTCGGCGACCCGGCGGGCTTCGCGCGAGGGCCGGACCCCGAGGGACCCCGCGCCTTCGCCGCGCTCCTCAAGCGCCTGTGGTCGTATCCCTTGCCCCTGGTCGCCCGCCTGAACGGGCACTGCCTGGGCGGGGGCGTGGGGTTGGCCCTGGCGTGCGACCTCGCGGTTGCGCGGGACGACATCGAGGTCGGGACCCCGGAGGTCCGGGTGGGCCTGTTCCCCATGATGATCGCGCCCCTGATCCTGCGCAAGGCCTCGCGGGCGAAGGCCGTGGAGATGATCCTGACCGGCGGGCGCGTGCCGGCCCGGGAGGCCGAGGCCATGGGGCTCGTGACCCGGGCCGTCCCGGCGGCCGAACTGGACGCGGTCGTGGAGCGGGCCGTCGCGGGGCTCGTGGCCGCGGCCCCGCTCGCGCTTCGCCTGGGGCGCGAGGCCCTGCGCGAGGTGGAGGCGATGCCCGTGGAGGCCGCGGTGGACGTCCTGTGCGACCGGCTCGTGGCCCTCCTCGCCACCGAGGACGCCGCGGAGGGGATGCGGGCCTTTCTTGAACGCCGCGCCCCACAGTGGAGGGAGAGATGACCCCCGACCTCGACCGACCCTGCATCCTCACGTGTGCCCTGTCCGGCGTGGTCGCGGACCGGCGCCAGTGCCCGGCCATCCCCTACACCCCCGAGGAATACGCGGCCGAGGCCCGGCGCGCCTTCGACGCCGGGGCCTCGGTCGTGCACATCCACGCGCGCCGCCCCGACGGATCGCCCTCCTACGAGGTCGAGGACTACCGCGCGATCCACGAGGCCGTGACCGCGGAGTGCCCCGTGGTGATCAACTTCTCGACCGGGGCCGTGGGGATCCCGGTCCAGAAGAAGACCGCGCCCATCACGGCCCTGCGACCCGCGATCGGGGCGTTGAACATGGGCTCGATGAACTACGCGAAGTACCACCCGGGCCGCAAGGAGTTCGTGTTCGAGTTCGTCTTCGCGAACCCCTTTCACGAGATCGTCGAGATCCTGCGGGCGATGCGGGAGGCCGGCGCCCGCCCCGAGATGGAGTGCTTCGACCTGGGCCACGTCGCGAATTCCTTCCCCTTGCTGGACATGGGCCTCCTGGAGCCGCCGCTCCAGTACAGCCTGATCCTGGGCGTTTTGGGCGGGGCCCCGCCGGCGACGAGGTCGCTCCTCGCGATGGCGGACGCGCTGCCGCCCGGGGCCCACTGGCAGGTCATCGGGATCGGGCGCGACCAGTGGAGGCTCGCGGCCGCGGCCATCGGGATCGGGGGCAACGTCCGCGTGGGCCTCGAGGACAACTTCTACCTGCCGGGCGGCGAGATGGCCCGAAGCAACGGGGACCTCGTCGAGCAGGCCGCCCGCATGGTCCGCGAACAGGGACGCGAGGTCGCCACGGTCGAGGAGTGCCGCCGGCGCCTCGCCTTGAGGAACCGGTAGCGGGGAGTTTGGGGTTATACTCGGCCCTGACCCGCTGCCGCGGAGGACGGGATGGAAGAGCGCGCCCGGATCCTGATCGTGGACGACGAGGAGTTCGTGTTGAACGCCCTGGAGCGCTCGCTCCGGCTGGACGGCCACGACGTGGTCAAGTACCAGGACCCCGTGCAGGCCATCGAGTTCCTGAAGGAACAAGAGGTGGACGTGATCATCAGCGACCACCTGATGCCGCAGATGAAGGGGCTCGATTTCCTGCGCGAGGCGAAGGCCCTCCGGCCCGAGGCCGTCCGGATCCTCCTGACCGGGCACGCGGACCTGCAACTCGCCTTGCGGGCCATCAACGAGGGCGAGGTCTATCGCTTCTTCACCAAGCCCTGGGACGACGAGACCCTGCGGCTCGACGTGCGCCTCGCGGTCGAGAACCGCCGGCTGCGCGACGAGAACGAGCGCCTGAACCGGGAGGTGGACCGCCAGGCCGCGATCCTCGCGGACCTCGAGAGGCGCTACCCGGGGATCTCGTCCGTTCGTCGCTCGGAGACGGGCGCCGTGATCATTGACGACCAGGACCTTTGAGGGACGGACGGACCCGAGGATGAACCTCCCCCCCGCCGACACGCCGCGCGTGCTTGTCGTGGACGACGACGAGGGGTGCCGGCGGGCCGTGTCCCGGGTCCTGGCGGCGGAGGGGCTGCGGGCGGTCCCGGTCCCAAGCCTCGCGGCGGCGAAGGAGGCCCTCTCCCGCGACCCGCTCGCCGCGGTGATCACGGAACTCCGCCTGCCGGACGGGGAGGGCGTGGAGGCGCTCGAGACCGCCCGCCGCATCGCCCCGTTCATCGGGCGCGTGATGCTGACCGGGGCCGTGGACTTCCAGGCGGTCCAGGACGCGGTCAATCGCGGGGCCGTCCATGCCTTCTTCACCAAGCCCTGGGACAACGAGTCCCTCGCCCGGGGGGTGCGTGGGGTCCTGGAGCAGTGCCGCCTCGCGCGCGAAAACGCCGAGATGGCGGCGCGCCTCGCGGACCGGAACCTCGCGCTCGAGGCCCTGGTCCACGAGAGGACGGCGGCCCTGGAGCGGGCCAAGCGCGACCTCCAGACGGTCTTCGACGCCTGGGAGGACCCCCTGGCCCTGGTCACGCCCGACCTCCAGGTCCTCCGGGCGAACCGGGCGTGGGCCGGGGCGGCCTCGCTCGACGTCCGGGAGGCCCCGGGCCGGACCTGCCACGTGGCCCTGTTCCGGCGGTCTCGTCCTTGCGAGGGGTGTCCGGTCCCGGAGGCCTTGCGCGCCGGGGCCTCCGCGGAGGCCGCGCTGGGACCGGACCAGCGCGTCCAGGTCCGTCCCCTCGACCTCGATGGGCCCGTGGCCCTGTGCTGGTATCGTCGCACCGGGAACCCCTGATGATGGACCGGCCCTCCGAGCCCCTGACCCTCACCACCCGCCCCGAGGGCGTCGTCCTCGAGGTCTCGGTCCGGCCCAAGGCTGGGCGGTGCCGGGTGGCGGGGGCGTCGGGGGGCCGCGTGCGCGTCGAGGTGACCGCGGCCCCCGAGGGAGGCCGGGCCACGCGCGAGGCCCTCCAGACCCTGGCCCGCGCGCTCGCGGTGCCCGTGTCCGCGGTGACGGTCCTGCGCGGCGAACGCTCCCGTCACAAGACCGTCCTGGTCCGGGGGATCGCCGTGGACGACTGCCTCTCGCGCCTGGAAGGTGAGCCCCGATGAGCCGCGGGCCGGGTGGGAAGGGCGGGGGGGCGGGCCGCCCCGGTCGGACCGGGGCGTCCTCGGGGCTCGTGCACCTCGCCATCGGAGTCCCGCTCGCGGTCCTGTCCGGGTGCCTCGTGTTCCTGTCCTTCCCGACCTACGACCTCTTCCCCCTCCAGTGGGTCTCCCTGGTGCCGCTGCTCGTGGCCGCCCGCGGCCGTACCCTGCGCGGCGGCCTGTTCCTCGGGTCTGTGGCCGGGCTTGCGACCAACCTGGGCGGCTTCTACTGGATCTCGCACGTCCTGCGGGAGTTCGGCCACATGGACCCGGCGCCTGCCTGGGTCCTGACCGTGCTCGTCGCCTCGTACCAGGCCCTCCCGTTCGCCCTGGCCACGGGCCTGTCCGCGCACGTCGCGACGCGCTTCGACCGGCCGTTCCTGTGGTTCCTCGCCTTTCCCGTCCTGTTCACCGCCTGCGAGTTCCTCGTCCCGTTCATCTTCCCCTGGTACTTTGCGAACGGCCAGCAGCGCTTCCACGCGGTGACGCAGGTCGTCGAGGTCACGGGGGTCTCCGGGCTGACGTTCCTGTTGGTTTTCGTGAACGCGGCCCTGGCGGCCGGGGTCTCGGCGCGCATCGCCCGCGAACCCTTCCCGGTCGCTCGCACGCTCGCGGCGGTGGTCCTGTTTCTTTTGGCCGTCGGGTACGGGGTCGTCCGCATCGGGGAGGTGGACCGGCTCGTCCGGGACGCGCCGCCCTTCAAGGTCGCGGTGGTGGAGCCCGACATCGGGGTCTGGGAAAAGGAGGCGAAACGACCCGACGGCTCCCCCCTGGCCTGGGAGGAGCAGGTACGGGTGCTCTACCGGAACCTGTTGAAGCACCACCTCCTGTCGAGCCGCGTCGAGCGCGAGGCCCGCCCGGACCTGATCGTGTGGCCCGAGGCGTCGTACCTCCCCCTGCACGAGGTCTATTCCCGCGCGACCGACGCGGTGGCCGTGGCGGTCGGGTCGGACGCCCGCGTGGCCTTCGTCTCGCACGAGGGAGCCCTGCGCATGGACCCGGACGCCCCCAAGGCCCTGCGCGCGACCGGGGTCCGGGC
The DNA here is from genome assembly GCA_020722625.1 of Anaeromyxobacter dehalogenans. GTDB lineage: Bacteria > Myxococcota_A > UBA9042 > DTJE01 > DTJE01 > DYKK01. The sequence goes on along the minus strand of DYKK01000037.1, from coordinate 7,899 downwards.
CGTGGCCGCGGGTCACGAGGGGTTCGTCGTGGCCGTGGGACCGCGCGGGGCCGCCTACGTGCGGGGGCGCGGGGAGGGGGGGCAGACCGGTGATCATGCCTGGCGACGGGAGCCGACCGGGACGGACCGGGACCTCCTGGCGGTCGCGGTGGCGCCCGGGACGGACCGGACCCTGGCGGTCGGGGCCCAGGGGACCGCGGTCCAGCGCGAGGGGGGGCGGTGGCGGGCCGTCGAGACGGGCGTGACCACGGACCTCAAGGCCGTGGCCTGGGCGGGGGGGGACACGTTCGTCGCGGTCGGGGACCGGGGGACCGTCGTGGTCGTGCGGGCGGGCCGGGCCAGGCCCCTTTCGAGCGGGACGGAATCGGACCTCCTCGCGGTGTCGTGGGCGCAAGGGGCCGGGCTGTGGGCCGGCGGGCGCGACGGGGTCCTGTTGCGCGGGGACGCCCGGACCCTGTCGCGGCAGACGGCCCCCGTGAGCGGCGCGGTCCTCGGGGTCGCGGCCGGCAGGCCGACCTGGGTCCTGGCGGGGAACGACGCGCTGTTCCGGTGCGAGGCGTCCTGCCGCCGTGTCCCCCTGCCGGCCGGGGAGACCTGGCGGTCCATCGCGGGAGACGGGGCCGGGCGGGCGTGGGTCCTGGGCCGCAAGGGCACGGTGGCGCGCCTGCGGCCGGACGAGGCCCCGGCCGTGTCGGTCCCGGCAACCCCGGCGCCCGGGATGCGGGCCGTCGCGTTCCTGCCGTTTCGCGAGGGCTACCCCCTCCCGCGCAACGTGGCCGCGCTCTACACGTCCGACGCCCCGCTTCCCGACGGGGACCCGGCCGACCCCGGCCCCGCGCTGGACGCGGACCAGGCCACGCCGGACCGCGACCGCAACGCGGCCATGCGGGGTTTCCGCACGCCGCTTCTGTTCGGGGCGATCACGGCCGAGGACGACCCGGACCGGGACGGCGAGAAGGTCTACTACAATACGGCCCTGCTCCTGGACCGGGACGGCCGGGTCCTGGGCCGCTACGACAAGAACTACCTGCTGATCTTCGGGGAGTACCTGCCCCTGTCGGACTGGTTTCCGTTCTTGAAGGACTGGTTCCCGGAGGCCGGGGACTTCCGGCCGGGCCGCACGGTGGAGGTCTTCGAACTGGGAGAGACCCGCATCGGGGTCATGGTGTGCTACGAGGACATCCTGCCGGCCTTCACGCGGCGCCTGCACGCCAGGCGCCCCCACCTCCTCGTGAACATCACGAACGACGCCTGGTTCGGCCGGACCACGGAACCGTACCAGCACCTGGCCCTGGCCACGTTCAGAGCCATCGAGAACCGGCGCTTCCTGGTGCGGGCCACCAACACGGGGGTGTCGGCCGTCGTGGACCCGGTGGGCCGCGTCGTGCAGTCCACGTCCCTGGAGCGGCCCGAGGTCCTGGTCGCACAGGTCGCGCGCCTGGAGGGAGAGACGCCGTACCAGACCTACGGCGACGTGTTCGCGTGGGCGTGTTGCGGGGTCGCGGGGTTGCTGGCGCTCGCGGGGTTCTTGCGCCGGCGGGCGTAGCGGGCTATCCGGTGACGACCCCGCGAACCCTCCCGGCGACCCGGACCCCGGGGAACACGACCGCGTCCCGGACGACCGCCCCCGATTCGACGACCGCCCCCTCGCACACCACGGCCCGCGGCCCCACCGTGGCGCCCGACTCGATGCGGGCCCCCCGGCACACCAGGACCGGGGGGCGGACCTCGGCGCCGGGCCGCACCTCCGGACCGCCCAGGACCCACACCCCGGGGTCCGCCTCCCCCGGCGGGGACATCCCGCGCCGCTCGAACAGGGCTTGTGGCCCCCGCGCCAGGAGGTCCCACTGCAACGCCAGGTACCGGGCCTCGGTCCCGATGTCGCAGAAGGCCCCTCCGACCGGCGCCCCGGCCACGACCCGCCCGGCCTCGAGCATCGGGATCACGCCGGCCTCGATCAGGCAGGACACCTCGCCCTCGGGAAGGTGCTCGAACACGACCGGGGTCTGCACGGAGACCCCCGAAAACACCCATCGCGCGCCGGAACCCGACCGGGGCCGCCCGCGGACCCCGACCACCCGGCCCCCCTCCACCTCGACCACGTGGGCCTCGGGCTGCGAGGGGTCCGTGACCAGGGCGAGCGTCGCGTCCCAGGACCCGCGCCGGTGGGCCGCCGCCACGTCCTCGAGGTCCCAGTCGTGCCACACATCCCCGTTGTGCACCAGGAAGGCATCCTCCCCCCGGAAGAACTCGCGCACGGCCCACAGGCCCCCGCCGGTCCCGAGGAGGATCGGCTCGTCGGAGTAAGCGATGCGCACCCCGAGCGCCCTTCCGTCGCCGAGGAACCGCACGATGCGGGCCGGGAGGTGGTGGAGGTTCACGACCGCGTCCGTGACCCCGGCCGCGCGGAGGCCCCGCAGGACCCAGGCGATCACCGGCACCCCGAGGACCGGGAACAGGGGCTTGGGCACACGGTCCGTGGCGGGCCGCAGCCGCTCCCCGAGCCCGGCGGCGAGGACCATGGCCTTCACGCGAAGTGCTCCGGAAGGATTCGGGCGAGGACCTCCCGCGCCTCCTCGTACCCGCCGAGGTGGTCCAGGGCCTCCCGGGCATAGGCCAGCGAGCGCGGGACGTTCGGCAGGAACTTCGGGTTTCCCTTCACGCGGTCAATGTAAACGAAGCGCCCCGCGTCCTTGAGTTTGCGCTGGAGGGCCTGCAACTGGAAGTCGTCCATCAGGCGGGCGGGGTCGGGGGCAACCAGCCCGCGCGCGGCGCGTTCCTGAAGGAAGACCCGCTGGAGGGCGAGGACCTCGTCGCGGTCGAAGGCCACGTACGAGTCCCGCAGGAGCGCGACCAGGTCATAGACGTACGGCCCGAGCAGGGCGTCCTGGAAGTCAATCAGGCGCAGGCGCCCGTCCTGGAGCATCAGGTTCCGGCTCTGGAAGTCGCGATGGACGAAGCCCTGCGGGAGCGCGCACAGCCGGCGCACCACGTCCGAGAAGAACTCGTCCAGCACCCCCCGCTCGGCCGGGGTCGGGGTCCGGCCGGTCAGGGCCACGACCCCGTAGTCGTAGAAGTGCTCGAGTTCCCAGCGCAGCAGCCCCTCGCCGAAGCGGCGGCGGAAGCAGATGCACTCCGGGTCCGGGTCGCGCGCGGCATGGGCGTGCACCTCGACCATCAGGCGCACGGCCATCCGGTACAGGGCCCCCTTGTCCTCGCCCTCGGCCAGGGCGCGTTCCACGGTCCGGTCGCCCAGGTCCTCGAGCAGGATCACGCCCGCGTCCAGGTCCGCGTGCAGGACCTCCGGGACCGGCACCCCGCCCCGCCGCAGCCACGCCCCGACCTCGAGGAACGGCACGGACTTCGGACGTTCCCCGTCCACGACCTCGTCGCTCTTGAGCGGGTCCTCCGCGAGCCGCATCGCGATGACGCTTCGTCCGTCCCGGCTCACCCGGTAGTAGGTCCGGCTGGAGGCGTCGCCTTGCAGTCGCGCGACGCCCGGGACCACGGCCCCCTCGTGGGCCCTCGCCACGTCCCGCGCCACCGCACGCCAGTCCCAGCGGCCGACGTCCATCCGCACCTCCGGAAACGGATCCTACCAGGGATCGGCGCAGCGTGGGGCCGCGAATTCCAATTCGCGGCGCGTTGCGCAACGACCAACCCCATCCCTGCCCGACCCGGCACGCAAGGAGGGCGCGGCCTGGAAGCCGCGCAGCCGGCGCGATTGGAAATCGCGCCTCCAGGGCCGCGAAGGGGTGTGGGACACGCCGCGTGACGACCAACCCAACCGATGCTGGGGCCGCGAATTCCAATTCGCGGCAAGTCGTGCAAGGGGATGCGGGTTACTTCAGGATGCCGGCGTCCACCAGGACCTGCTCGAGCAGGGCCACGCGGTCCTCGAGTTCCACGACGCGCTGCTCGCGCTCCGCGAGTTTCCGGTCCAGGGCCTTGACCGCGGCGACCAGGAGGCCGTCCATCTCGGCGAGGCCGTACCCGCGCTTGTCCCGCCCGAAGATGCTCAGTTCGTCGGGCAGGCTCTCGGCGATGACACCCATGCGAGGCACCGGCCGATAGCGCCGGTTGAACGCCATCTCCCACCGCTGGGCCGCCTTGTCTTCGCGCGTCTCGTCCTTCATGAAGCGCTCGACCTGTTCCGGCGTGCGCCCTTCCGCGACGAGCCCCTGCCTCAGGGAATCGAGTTCGCGCTGGATGTCGGCCTGCGCGAGCCTCGTCGCCGCCTCGCGATCGCTCGTCTCTTCCTTCAGATAGTACCGGGCCGCCCGGACCTTGCGGACCGTGTTCAGCGCCCAGTCGAGGTCGTCTCCCTGGAGGTCGTGGATGTCCTTCTTGAAGGTCTCGGACGAGGCGTTGTAATAGCCGTATGAATACATGCCGGCCCACTGCCGCCAGTAATGGGCAAACGGGTAGCCCACGTAGTAGCCGCCGTTTCCGACCGGGATGATGTGCTGGGTCGTGAACCATCCCGTCTCGGCATAGACCTGGCCTCTCAGCCGGACGTTGTCAATCGTCGAGTACTGCGACCACAGGTGGCCCCACACGTTGACGTCGCCCACGCCGAGCCGCCAGGTGCTCGACCCGTTCCCGTCCGTGCCGTCGAAGCGGCAGGCGGTGTTGTTGGTGTCATAGAAAACGGGGGCGCGGACGTTCGAGTCGGACTGGATCGTGTTGGACGACCAGACCGCCTTGCCGTTGTATGCCCGGATCCAGGTCGAATCCGTCATGTACCAGCCGCCGCCGTACGATTCCCAGTAGATCCCTGTCGTCCCTTGGGCCCGGAACCAGTTGTTCGCGTAGATGCTGCTCACCTGCGACGAGCCGTTCGGGTCCAGGTAGTAGCCCGTGTGGTTCGCGTCGTAGATGAACGGTACCCACAAGTTGCCCGCCATGTAGAACCCGGTGTTCGTATAAAGGCCGTACGACCCGTGGCTCCCCAGATACCACGAGGTCTGCCAACCCCCGCCGTCCACGCGGCCGGGGTACACGTAGTTGTACTGGTATTGCGCCAGGCCCTTGGCGGATCCTCCGAGCCACGGGGCGAAGTCGCCCAGGATGTTGTGCGCGGCGTTCGGGGGATAGTCCACGTACAGACCGCGATAGAAATGGCTGATATACGACGGGTCCGCGTAGAAATTCCCGTCGTTCAGGTCATAGAAGATCGGGGCGCGCATGTTCGACCCGGACTGGATCTCCCCGGCCGAGTAAACTGGTTTGCCGTTGTAAGCGCGGATCCACGTCCCGTCCGTCATGTGCCAGCCGCCGCCGTAGTCCTGGAAGTAGAGTCCCGACTGCCCCTGGGCCCGGAACCAGTTGTTCGCGTAAATGCTCGACACCTGCGAATCGCCCGCCGGGTCCATGTAGTAGCCGGTGTTGTCCCGGTCGTAGAACCGGTAAGCATAGACGTACCGCGCGGTGAGGTCGCCCGTGTCGAGGTTGATGGACGTCCCGCTCGAGATCTTGCCGCCCGAGACGTTCGCGATGTCGGCGTCCGTGATCGTCCCGTTCGTGATGGCCGTGGAATCCACGCAGTTCGTGCAGGACAGGGACCCGCCCAGGGTCAGGGTCCCGTAGTGATAGGCCGCCCCGTTCTCGTAGAACCGATGGGTATAGGCGTTGATGCTGCTGGACTCCGTCTTGATCCGGAACTCGCGCGAGGTGTCCGCGGCCGCGCCCGGGTGGGTCAGGCGCAACTCGACCACCACCGACGACGCGCCCGAGGGGTTGTGGAGATAGACCTCGTTCGGGGCCGGGGCGTCGGGGTCCACGAAGATGAACTGGTTGCCCTGGTTCAGGTGGAAGGGGCCGCCGTCGGTGAGGAACCCGGAGTGGGTGTGGTCGCTGCGGGCCGCGGTGTTGGCGGACCCGGTGCCCGCGAAGGCCACGCTGACCTGGTCCCCGCTCAGGGCCAGGCCGGTCCCGACCCTCAGGGTCCCGCGTGCCGACGTCGTCCCCGCCGCGACCTTGGTCCCCGCGATGTTCGCGCTGGTCGAGACATGCGTGTCCGTGATCACGCCCGCCCCGATGTCGGAGGCCCCGATGCACCCGGAGCACTCGACATTCGTGGCCCGGTGGCTCGCGTCGCCGTACGCGTACGTCAACTGGAGGTCCGAGTCCTGGACGCACCCGGTGCAGATCAGGTCCGCCGCGGCCCCGCCCTTGCTCACGCCGAGGGCGTAGTTGACCCCGAGGTCGTTGGTGCCGACGCACCCGGCCGGGCTGCACTCGAGGTCCTTGGCCGCCCCGCCCTCGGACAGGGCGCCCGCGTAGTTGAACTGGACCATCCCCGCGGTGATGCAGTCGCTGCACGACAGTGCCGACGCCGGCCCCCCCTTGCTGGTCGAGCCCGCGTAGAAGAAGTTGACCTCGCCCGAGGACACGCACCCGGACACGCCCCCGCCCGGCGGGGTCTCGAACTTGTCCGAGCAGTCGAGGTCATCCGCCTTGCCGCCCTTGGACTTGCCCAGGGCGTAGTTGAACGAGACCTCGCCCGGCTGCACGCACTCGCCGGCGCACTGGAGCCCGGCCGCGTCCCCGCCCGCGCTCACGCCCAGGGCCCAGTTCACGCCGAGTTTCGCACCCGTGACGGCCCCGTCCGCGAGTTTCGCGGTGGTCACGGCCCCGTCCGCGAGGTCGTCGGTCATGACCTGCCCGTTCTCGATCTGCTGGGTCCCCACCGCGTTGTTGGCGAGTTTCGCCCGGGTGACGGCCTGGGCCGCGATCTTGGCCGTCGTCACCTGGAGGTCGCCGAGGTCCACGGTCGCGATCCCGCCGTCGGCCAGGTGCGTGCTCCCGATGCAGCCCGTGCAGGACAGGGCCGTGGCCGGCCCGCCCTGGCTCGTCGAGCCCGCGTAGTTGACCCCGAGTTGCGTGTCCCCCACGCAAGCGACGCAGGCGAGGGAGTCCGCGGCCGCGGCCTCGTCGCAGACCTCGGCGTGCTCGGCCTGGTACGCGAAACCCACCGCCGTGATGGGCCGGCGGGGCAGCGGCGGGTCCGACCCGATCTGGATCTGGAGCCAGACCGCGTTCCGATTCTTGAAGGGGTCGGTCGTGCCCAGGTTCAGATAGATGTTGAATACCCCTCCCGTCACCGTGATGGCCTGGGGGCCCGAGTCGAACAGGGCCGAGCCCCCGGTCTGGCTGTCCCAGAGGGTGAACACCGTGTCGTAGGTCCCGTTGACCACCTCCCCGCCCGCGTTCCGCAGGACCCCCTGCACGTTCAACTGGTGCGGGATCGGGTTGTCCGGGACGCTGTCCGCGACCGCGTTCCCCGACCACCCCGCGATCGCGACGAGGACCAGAACCTTCTGGAGCGACTTCATGGGGTCACCTCCATCGTTCGTCCACCCGAACCGCACCGCCCGGAACCAGCCGTCTCGATCCCACGCCCACGGCCCGCTGCCCCGTCTCGTTGGCCGGCAGGGGTCGGTGGGCCCACAACCATCGTACGAAGACACGGGGGCGTCTGCAAACGGACGGGGATCGCCTCTGACCCTGCATTTTTTTCACACCCGCCGCGCGGCCCGCGACCCGCCTCCCCGGGAGAGTCAAGCCATGTCGGACACTTCGCGCCCGCGGGGCCTCCCGCGGTGCGCGAAGGACCGCGATCTATCGTCACAACAAGCACGATCCGTACCAGACCCGACCGCTCGCGGGTGGACCGGGGTCCCAGAATCCGCCGCCAAATCCCGAATACCTTGAAGTTACTTCAAAACGGCCACGTGCCGAATGCAGGCACAGTGGACAGGTTCAGTGAACAGGGGACAGTGACAGGGTCAGTGCCGCGTTGGACGCGATGAGCGGCGCATGACGACCGATCCACGTTCACCGCGACGCCGGCCCCCGGACCCCGGACTCCGGATCCCGGACCCCGGAAGCCGGACC
>DYKK01000395.1 GCA_020722625.1 Anaeromyxobacter dehalogenans | reverse complement strand
CGCCTCGACGGCGGCGAATCAGGATTTCGGATTGCGGATTGAAGTCGCAAACCCGCTCCCATGAGATGGTGGTGAATGAGCAGCCGCGAACTGGAATCCGCGGCCCCAGAGTGATGAATCGTCCTGTGGTCGTCTGGAAGCGACTTCAAGGTATTGCCAAATTGGGCGCCGGATTCTGGTCAACCGCCCCGGTCCGTGGCCCACCGCGCCACCGCCCGCGCCCGCAGATACGCGCGCCGCAGCAGCCCCAGGATCGGACCGACCCGGCCGCTCACGACCCGATTCAGGCGAAAGGCCGGTCCGTCCGTGCGGATCGAGCACGGCCCCCACTCGACGCGCTCCACCCGGCCGATCACGTCGCGGGCGTCCGCGGGAGGGTCGTCGTGCCGAGACGCGAGACCCCGGGTGTGGACCACGAGGCCGCCCTGTCCCCGCTCCACCCCGCGCACCAGGTGGCAGACCACGCGGCCGCCCGAGGCCACGGCCACCAAATCTCCGGGCCGGAGGTCCTCGACGGCCACGGGCGCGATCGCGACCCGCGACCCCGACCACACGAGGGGGACCATGCTCCACCCGCCCACCATGAGACGGACCGTCCGGCCCTGCCGGACCTGGTCCCGGACGAGGTCGGGGATGGGCGGGGGCGGCTTCATGGGGTTTTTTCCGCGGGCATGTGCGCCAGCCGGTCCTCGACCCTGGCCAGACGGCAGGCCAGCCGGTTCGGGGCGGTCGGCGGCAGTCCCTCGGCCACGGATTCGCCGGGGCAGAAGGGGCATCGGGCCCGCAGGACGCACGCCATGCACTCCACGCGGTCCGCGTTCGTCAACCCCCGGATTCGGGCGGCGGCGTCGCTGAAGAAGGCGGCACGAAGCCCGCCCTTCTCGCGGGCGTTGCCCAGGCGCTCGGGCCACAGGGCGCACGGGAACACCGTCCCGTCCGGCGCCACGTACACGGCCACGGCCCCAGCCCCGCAGATCGGGCCGCTCGGGTCCGGCGGCGGTGGCTCCGCCCGTTCCCCGGGCCTCGCGAGGACCCGGACGCAGGTCTCCTCGTCGAGCAAGAGCCCCTCGTCGAGGTTCGCGCCGTCGCGCCGGGAGTAGAGACCGACTCCCTTCCGGTAGTCCACGCCCGGGACCCCGAAACGGGCCTCGATCTCGCGCGCCTCCGCGGCGTTTTCGGCCACGAGGTTCGTCCGCACCCCCACGCGCACGCCGGCCTCGCGCAGGGCCTCGAACGCGGCCACGGCCCGGTCGAAGGCCCCACGCATCCCGACGAAGCGGTCGTGGGTCTCGGCCCGGGCTCCATGGATGCTCAAGTCCACCTGGATGGGCGCGAGCCGGGCCAGGCGCCTCGCCTCGTCCGGTCTCACGTAGAGGCCCGTGGTCTTGACTTGGAGGTAAAAATGCATCCGACGGGCCGCCTCGAGAACCTCAAAGAAGTCCGGCCGCAGCATCGGCTCCCCGCCCGAGACCAGCAGGAACAGGACCTTCAGGTCGCGGGCGTCTTGCAGAACCCGCATCACCTCGGCCGTGGTCATCTCGGCGTCGCGCGAGCCCTCGCCCGCCACGTAACAGTGGGGACAGCGCAGGGGACAGCGCAGGGTCAGGTCCAGGTGCAGCCGCATCGGGAGGCCCGCGGCGCGATAGGTGTCCGGCAGCCGCGGATACCGGGGTTCAGGCATCCCGCAGGGCCTCCCACGGCGGGGTGTCGAGGGACTGGCGCAGGCGCACGACCCCGACCTCGCGGACCAGGCGCAGGACCGTGTCCAGCAGGGCCCGGCGCGCCGCGACGTCCCGGGTGAACAGGATGACGTGCCTCAGGACGGCGGCCACCTGCTCCGGGGGACGCAGGGGCTCGACCCGCGTCGCGTCGCCCTTCTCCATCTCGCACAGGCGCCACAGGACGGCGGCCCGGCCCGGGACCGGGGTCCCTTCCCGTCCGGCCACCGGGGAGGGAAGGACGTGGTACGTCCCACCCGCCGGGGCCACGATCACGAAGTCGTCTCCGAGCCCGCCGTCCCGGCCGAAACGCCGCACCAGCGTGGTCTTCCCCCCGCCCGACCTCGCCATGAAGACCGCGGCCCCCTCGGGCCGGGCCACGGACGCGGCGTGCAGGGCCACCCCGCCGAGCCGCGCCAGGGTTTCGGCCATGAAGAACCGAAGGAAGGACCGGACGATGTACCCGTCCTCGACCTCGTCCCCGCTCAGGGCCAGGGACACCCGGATCGAGTCCAGACCCCGACCCCGCGCCTCCCAGCGCAGGAACCGGCCGGCGTGCCGGACCCGCCATTCGCCCTGGCCGAACGTGCCCTGGACGGCGAGGCCGCGCCGCCGGGCCAAAGCCCGCCGCGCCCGCCGGAACTCGATGCGGTACGCGGGGGCCTCGTGGGCCGGCCCAACCGCCCGGCCGACCAGGGCCCGGTCCAGCGTCGCGACCAGGTCCGCGGCCGCGAAGTCGCAGCGCACCACGAGGGGTCCCAGACGCAGATCCCGTACGTTCACGGGGGCTTCCATGGCCCCGGAGCCGGGGGCTGGGCTGCGCACGCGGTTCAGCCGGTCGGGCTGCAGCCCGACTCCGCGTCCGGCC
>DYKK01000394.1 GCA_020722625.1 Anaeromyxobacter dehalogenans | reverse complement strand
ACTGACACTGATACTGACACTGCCACTGTCCCCTGTCACTGTTTCTGCCCTTGCCAGGATGCGGCGTCCGGGATCCGGGGTGCGGAAATTGACGGTGAATTTCGGCCGGCGTCACCAGACGGTCCCGGCCACGCACTTCAGGTACTCGCCCTCGGGGAAGGCGGGATGGACGGGGTGGTCCGGGGCCGCGCCGCGCACGTGCGTCACCGCGAAACGCCGGCCCGCTTCCGCCGCGGCGTCGCGCAGGACCTCGAGGAACAGGTCGCGCCGCACCGCGGAGGAGCACGAACAGGTGACGAGCATTCCTCCCGGGGCGAGGGCCGCGAGCGCGGCCCGGTTCACGCGCTGGTACCTCGCAAGCGCGGGTGGAAGGTCCCGCGCGGACCTCGCGAACCGGGGCGGGTCGCAGACCACCAGGTCCCAGGCCCGCGGGGACGCTTCGAGGACCTCGACGGCGTCCGCTTCCTGGAAGCGCACGCGGTCGGACAGGCCGTTTCGACGCGCGTTCTCGCGTCCGACCTCGACCGCCGCCCCCGAGGAGTCCACGGCCAGCACCTCGGCCGCACCCCCGGCCGCGGCGTTCAGCGCGAATCCCCCGGTGAAGCAGAAGGCGTCGAGCACGCGCATCGCCCCACCCGCGCCGCGCCCGCCCGCCAGGGCCCGGACCAGGGCGCGGTTGTCGCGCTGGTCCAGGTAGAACCCGGTCTTCTGGCTCCCCCCCGGCGACACGACAAACCGCAGGCCCCGTTCGAGGACCTCCATCGGCCCGGGGCCCTCCGCCTCGGCGGGCGCGAGCCCCTCCTCGGACGCCACCGCCGGCGAGGTCCGGTGCACGAGGCGGGCCTCGGGCGCCAGCACCCGTCGGACCGCCTCGTCCACGAGGTCCCGGTGACGGGCGACCCACGCGGCGGACGCCATCACCACCGCCACGTCCCCGAAGACATCCACGGTCAGGCCGGACAGGCCGTCCCCCTCGCTGTTCAGGAGCCGCCACGCGGTCGTGTCGGGTCCGGGGAGGCCGACGCCGCGGCGAAGGGCCGCGGCCCGGGCCGTACGGGCCTCCAGGATCGAGGCGAGGTCGGGACGAAGGTCCGGCTCCGACGCCCAGGCCACCAGCCGCACCCGATACTGCGACGTGGGGTGAAAAAAGCCCCACCCGATCACGCGGTCCATGTGATCGTGCACCTCGACGAGGTCCCCGGACGCGGGAGGCTCTCCCTGGACATACGCCACCGCCCCGGAAAAGACGATCGGGTTCCCGTGCCAGAACGGACGCGCCCTCCCCCGGTGGAGCCGGATCGTCGTCCGTGGCTTCTCCTTGCCGTGGTCCACGCGCGCATTCTACACTTGTCGGGCGGGTGGGGCACGTCAGGCCGGACGATGTGGGATCGGTTCGCGACACTCGCCGCCATGCTGGCCGTCCTCGGGTGCGGAGGCGCCGAGGTGCGCGAGTCCCGCGGCGGCTCCGCACCGCCGCCGCCGGCCTCCCCGGCACCCTCCCCGGCGGCCGTCCCGCCGGCGGGACCTGCCGGCCTCCCGGTCGGTCCATCCGAGGCCTCGCGCCGGTGCGCGGACCTGTGGCCCCTGATCCGGAAGGCGGCGCAGGAGGCCGGCGTGGAACCCGCGCTCCTCGTGGGCGTGGTCCGCGCCGAGAGCAACTTCCGCAACGACGTGCGCTCCTCGGCCGGGGCGATGGGCCTGACCCAGGTCATGAAGGCCACGGCCCGCGCCAAGAAGTGCGGCGACCTGTCGGATCCGTACCAGAACCTCCTGTGCGGCGCACGCGTGCTCGCCTCGTTCCTCGACTTCTACCAGGGAGACGTCCTCCTGGGTCTGAGCGGCTACAACGCGGGGCACGGCCTGGCCGAGGCGGCCCGGGAAGCCCGTGGGCTCCCGCAGAACATCGAGTACGTCGAGACGGTGCTCTGGGCCCGCGCGAGGTTCCTGTTCAAAGGATGTGACTTCTGACAGTCACTCCGCGAAGAACAACAGGAAGGCCACGACCTTCTGCTTCATGACCTCCGAGTCCGTGTAGTCGTCCACGTGGTAGAAGAGGCTCCCGTGGCGCCGGACATCCCCGTCGGGCTCGATCTCCCACTCGATGGAACCCGACTTGCGCACGTAGCGGCCGTCCATCTCCGCGACGATCGAGCCCCGCTGCCGGACGTAGCGGCCGTCGAATTCCGCGACGATGGAACCGGACCGGCGCACGTACTTCCCATCGAACTCCGCCACGATGGACCCGCCCTGGCGCAGGTAGCGGCCATCAATCTCGGCCACGATGGACCCGCTCTTGCGGATGCAAGAACGCGCCTCCGCCAGACCCTCGGCGGCGACGAGCAACGCCGCCGCGGCCATCAGGATGCTCGGACGGTGCATGGTCGTGCCTCCTGGCGAACCGGACAAGGGTAGGTGAGGTGGACCCCATCGTTCGGACAGCGACAAAGTCAATCCAGGCGAGACCTCCGCCTCACCAACAAGGGGAACGTATCGCCCGTACATGGCCCAGTCAAGAGCCGGTGTCCGCCACGATCCGCCGCGTCCCGTAGAACGGCGTCGTCAGGGACTGCCGGGCGATGAGCCCCA
>DYKK01000036.1:16707-17585 GCA_020722625.1 Anaeromyxobacter dehalogenans | reverse complement strand
CGCAAGACAGTCAGATGCTCCCACGCCCCGGGTCGCGTTGCCGAGGCTCGGATGGAAATGCTCCGAAATATCGGGGGCTTTCCGGTCTGCGCGGAACACGAACGGCCACGCCACGACGCACACGCCCCCGGGCCGGCGGGTCGAAACCCCTGGCGTGGATCGCGGCCGGCGCGCAACGACTCTGGAAGTCGCCCCTCCACGGCGGCGTCAGGCATCTGACACGTTGAAGTGATTTCAAAGTGTTGCGGAAGTCGGAGATGAGGGTGGGAGCGACCCCGGTCCTTGATCCGCCCCGAAGGTTTCTGCTATGGTGCGACGCGCACCGGGGTCCCGGGACCGGTGGCTGGGAGGACGCCGATGGGAACGGACTTTCTGCCCTACGTGGCCATCGTCCTGACGATGGGGTTGTCCGCGGGGCTCGTCTTGGCGATCCTGGTCCTCAACGCCCTGCTCGGGCCGAAGAGGCGCAATCCGGTCAAGGAGCGCCCCTTCGAGTGCGGAAACCCGCCCGCGGATTCGCCGCGGAAGAGGTTCAATGTCAAATATTACGTGGTCGCCATCGCCTTTGTCGCGTTCGATATCGAGGCGGTCTTTCTGTTTCCCTGGGCCGTGATGTACCGGGACCTCCTGAAGGACCCTGCCTTCGCGGGGCTGGCCCTGGCCGAGGCGGTCCTCTTCATCGGGGTCCTGGCGCTCGGGCTGTGGGCGATCTGGCGGAAGGGGGCGCTCGAGTGGGCGTTCGACCGGACGAGCACCGGAGGCGCGGATGAGTGACCTCGTGAGCGAACGCATCCGGGCGCGGTTTCCGGAGGCGGTGGTCGAGTCACACCAGCAGCACGGCGACGACACCGTGGTGGTACGGCGGGAGGCCCTGCTCG
>DYKK01000036.1:0-16697 GCA_020722625.1 Anaeromyxobacter dehalogenans | reverse complement strand
TTCCAGGGCGACAGCCTGGCCGTGCTCTTGAGCGCGATCCTGCGCGACGAGCCGGACCTCGACTTCCGGATGCCCCTGGACGTGACGTGCGTGGACCGGCTCGCGATGGGCGAAAAGCCCCGCGACCGGGTGGATGCGATGAACCCGCCCCTGACCGACTCGGACCCGGTTCCGCGGGGGCCGGGGCTGAAGCCCCGGTTCGAGGTCGTCTATCACCTGCGCAGCCTGACGCGGACCGAAGGGAAGGTCCTCCGCGTCAAGGTCCGCGTGGAGGAGGACGACGCCCGCGTCCCGAGCGCCGTCGCGCTGTTCAGGGGGTTCGACTGGTTCGAGCGGGAGGTCTTCGACATGTTCGGGATCCGCTTCGAGGGCCACCCGGACCTCCGGCGGATCCTCCTGTACCCGGAGTTCCAGGGCCACCCCCTGCGCAAGGACTACCCGCGGCGCGGGCACCAGCCCCGGGTCCCCATGCCGCGCCTGCGGGGCGACGCCGTCCCCGGCGTGACCGCTCCCAAGGAGTGAGCCATGGCGAACGAAACGGCGGTCGAGGTCCGGCAGGACCTGCACACGGAGGTCCTCGAAGTCAACATGGGGCCGTCGCACCCGGCCATGCACGGGACGGTGCGCATCCGCCTCGCCCTGGACGGCGAGACCGTGGTGGACGCGGACGTGGACATCGGCTACCTCCACCGTGGCTTCGAAAAGATGGCGGAGGCCGGGACCTGGACCAAGGTCATCCCGTACACGGACCGGCTGAACTACGTGTCGCCCCTGATCAACAACGTCGGGTACTGCGGGGCGGTCGAGAAACTGCTCGGGATCGAGGTGACGGAGCGCTGCAAGTACGTCCGCGTCTTCGTCAGCGAGGTCTCGCGCATCTGCGACCACCTGACCGCGATCGGGGCCTCGGCCCTGGAGGTCGGGGCCTTCACCCCGTTCCTGTGGGCCATGCAGGCCCGTGAGGAATTCTACTTCCTGATCGAAATGATCACCGGCGCGCGCGTGACCACCTCGTACACGCGCATCGGCGGGCTGCGGTGGGACCTCCCCGAGGGCTGGGTCGAGCGCTACGAGCAGTGCGAGCGCAAACTCGTGCAGTTGCTCGACGACATCGAGACCCTGCTCACGCGCAACCGCATCTTCATCGATCGCAACGCGGACGTCGGCGTCATGAAGGCCGACGATGCGATCGCGTGGGGCTTCACCGGACCGTGCCTGCGCGCGGCCGGGGTGGATTACGACGTGCGCAAGGCCCAGCCGTACCTCGTGTACGACCGACTTGAGTTCGATGTCCCCATCGGCCACAAGGGCGACAACTACGACCGGTACCTGGTGCGGCTCGAGGAGATCCGCCAGAGCGTGCGGATCATCCGTCAGGTGATCCGCGACATCCCGGAGGGGCCGGTCAACGTGGACGACTGGCGCATCGTGCTGCCGCCCAAGGACCAGGTCTATGACACCATCGAGGGCATGATCGCCCACTTCCAGATCATCATGAAGGGCATCCAGGTCCCGCCCGGCGAGGCGTACTACGCGGTCGAGGGCGGCAACGGCGAGGTCGGGTTCTACGTGGTCAGCGACGGGAGCGGGCGGCCGTACCGGGTCCACGTGCGCCCGCCGTGCTTCGCGATCATGCAGGGGCTTCGCGACATGATCCGGGGCGGGATGGTGGCGGACATCATCCCGACCTTCGACAGCATCAACATGATCGGGGGCGAGATCGATCGTTGAAGGTCTGGAGGCGGTACGATGGATGCGCGGCGGGCGCCCGCATCCCCTGGCGCGGTCCTGACCCATGAGGCGATGAGATGCCGACGCTGAAGATTGACGGCCGCGAGATCACGGTGGAGCCCGGAACCCGGATCATGGAGGCCGCAGACCGGCTCGGAATTTCGATCCCGCGCTTCTGCTACCACCCGGGCCTGTCCGTCGCCGCGAACTGCCGGATGTGCCTGGTCGAGACGAACAAGAGCCCCAAACTCGTCCCCTCGTGCTACGAGGTGTGCCAGGACGGGATGGAGGTCTCGACGCGGTCCGACAAGGTCCGGGCCGCCCAGAAGGCGGTCCTGGAGTTCATCCTGCTGAACCATCCGGTGGACTGCCCGATCTGCGACCAGGCCGGCGAGTGCGACCTTCAGGATCAATATTTTCAATACGACTACCAGCCCTCGCGCCACGCCTTCCGCAAGAACCACAAGCCCAAGGCCCGCGCCCTGGGACCCCAGGTCCTCTACGACGCCGAGCGCTGCATCAACTGCACCCGGTGCGTGCGCGTGTGCGACGAGGTCGCCCGCGCCCCGCAGCTGCGCCAGGTCCACCGGGGCGAGCGCACCTACATTGACGTCTTCCCGGGACGGGAACTGGACCACCCGTACTCGATGTGCACCGCGGACGTGTGCCCGGTCGGGGCCCTGACCACGCGCGATTTCCGGTTCAAGTGCCGGGTCTGGTTCCTGCACGGGACGCCTTCCGTGTGCGCGGAGTGCTCTCGCGGGTGCTCGGTGCGCGTGGACACCTTCCGGGGCCGGGTGCAGCGCGTGGTGCCGCGCCATAACCCCAACGTCAACCAGTACTGGGCGTGCGACGCCGGGCGGCTCGCGTACCACCGGTTCGAGCAGGACCGGCTCGTGGCGGTCATGGCCGGGGGTCGGGCCATGGCCTACGAGGACGCGGTCCGCGGGCTTGCGCAGGCGCTGCGGGCCGGGCCGGTCGCCGTGGTCCTGACCCCGTTCCTGACCTGCGAGGACGTCACGGCGGCGGCCCGCGTCGTGACGGCCATCGCGCCCGGCGCGCGCTTCTTCGTGGGCGGCCGGCCGGACGGGGACCAGGACGACGTCCTGATCCGGGCGGACAAGAACCCGAACCGGAGGGGGCTCGCCATGGTCCTGAAGGGGGCCGGGGTCGAGGCGGAGGCCCTGGACGGGCTCGCCGGGTTCGGGGCTGCGACGCTGTTGGTCTTCGGGGACGACAACGCGGCGGACGCTCGGGTCGTCGGGGCCGCGGGTGCGGCCGCGACCACCGCGATCTTCTCGCCGCTCGACGGGCCGCTGTCGGGCCGGGCGACGTTCGGCTTCCCCACGGTCACGCCCTACGAGGCGGACGGGACCTTCGTGAACGAGTTCGGGGTCTTGCAGAGGGTGCGGCGCGCGGTCGAGCCCCCCGGCGAGGTCCGCGACCCGTGGCGCATCCTGCTGGACGCGGGCGAGGCCGCGGGGGTGGCCCTGCCTGCGCGCGGGGCCGCGGGGCTCTTTGCGGCCGCGGCCGCCATGGTCCCGGAATTCTCCGGTCTGACCTGGGGCGACATCGGGGAGTTCGGCGTGGACCTCGCCCGGCCGAAGGGCGAGGAGGCCGGGGACGCGGAGGCCGCGGCCTCGAAGGCCAACGCGGGGTGACGATGGACGCGCAGTTCCTGTTGTGGACCGTCGTGAAGGTCGTGGCGATCTGCTTCGTATTCGCCCTCGTGCTCGGGGCGTTGCTGACCTGGACCGAGCGCAAACTGTCCGCGGTCGTCCAGGACCGGATCGGCCCCAACCGCGCGTCCATCCTCGGGATTCGCGCCCTGGGGCTCTTTCACCCCATTGCGGACATGCTCAAGGCCTTCACCAAGGAGGACTTCGTCCCCGCCGGGGCGAACCGGGTCCTCTTCTTCCTGTCCCCGCTGTTCGCGATGGTTCCGGTCCTGACCGTGTTCGCGGTCATCCCGTTCGGACCAGGCCCCCACTTCGTGATCGCCCCGCTCGACACCGGGATGCTGTTCGTCTTCGCCATCGCCGGGCTCGGGATCTACGGCGCCACGCTCGGCGGCTGGTCGTCCAACAACTCGTTCGCCCTGCTCGGGTCCCTGCGCGCCGCGGCCCAGATGGTCTCGTACGAGGTCAGCATGGGCCTGAACCTCGTCGGGGTCTTCCTGGTCTTCGGGACGGTGAGCCTGACCGACCTGGTCCTGGGGCAGGGGGACCTCGTGGGGGGGTGGCTTCCGAAGTGGGGCATCGTCGTGCAGCCCGTGGGCTTCCTCCTGTTCTTGACCGCGGCCATGGCCGAAAACAAGCGCGCCCCCTTTGACCTGCCCGAGGGCGAGTCCGAGATCCTCGGCTACAACCTCGAGTATTCGAGCATGCGCTTCGCCCTGTTCTTCCTGGGCGAGTTCGTGGAGATCGTGGTGATCGCGGCCATCGCGGCCACGGTCTTCCTGGGCGGGTGGCAGGTCCCGTTCGTGGACCCGGCCGGACAGGCCGGGGGGTGGGTCACGGCCCTCCAGGTCGGGGCGTTCGTGGCCAAGGTCGTGTTCATGTGCTGGGTCCTGATGATCATCCGGTGGACCCTGCCGCGGTTCCGCTACGACCAGGTCATGGCGCTCGGGTGGAAGGGGCTGCTTCCGTTGAGCCTCGCGAACATCGTGGTGACCGCGGTGGTGCTCGCGTTCGTGTGAGGAGGTCGCCCGTGGGGAAACTCGTGAACCGGCCCGAGCCGGACCTGACGATCCAGTCGTACCTGCCGGAGACCTGGAACGGGATGAAGCGGGTGAGCCGGCACTTCTTCGTGAACCTGTTCACGAAGAAGGGATACGTCACAAAACAATACCCGGAAGAACGATTTCCCTACGCCCCGCGCTATCGGGGGATGCACCGCCTGATGCGGCGCGAGGACGGGAGCGTGCGGTGCGTGGCCTGTTTCCTGTGCGCGACCGCGTGCCCGGCCGACTGCATCCACATCGAGGCCGGCGAGTCGGACAACCGGGACGTCGAAAAGTACCCGGTGGTGTTCGAGGTGGACCACTCCAAGTGCATCTTCTGCGGCTTCTGCGAGGAGGCCTGCCCCTCCGACGCGATCCGCCTGGACTCCGGGGAGCACCGTGTCCCGGCCTACACGCGCGAAGGCGAGTTGACGGGCAAGGTGGACCTCCTGTCCCGCGGCGCCCTGTCCGTGTCCCGCCAGGGCGGGCGGTTCAAGTAGATCCCCTGCCAGAACCAGCGGTCGTTGCGAGCAGGTCGGGGCGTCGGACGTCCTGACGCGGGGTGGCCTCAGAACCGATACCCCTCCGGGCCGGGGCGGTGGACGCCGCGCTCGGTGATGATGGCGGTCACGAGGGACCAAGGCGTGACGTCGAAGGCGGGGTTGCGGACGCGCACGCCCTCCGCGGCCACGCGGGTGCCGCCGCAGGAGGTGACCTCGTCCGGGGGACGCTCCTCGACGGGGATGTGCGACCCGTCCGGGGTCGCCGGGTCCAGGGTGCTGGAGGGGGCCGCCACGTAGAACGGCAGGCCGTGGCGGTGCGCCAGGACCGCGTGCGTGTAGGTGCCCACCTTGTTCGCCACGTCCCCGTTGGCCGCGATCCGGTCCGCGCCCACGACGACGCAGGTGACCTCGCCCGAGGCCATCAGGGACCCGGCCGCGCTGTCCGTGATGAGCGTGACCTCGAAGCCCTCGCGGACGAGTTCCCACGCGGTCAGCCGCGCCCCTTGCAGGTAGGGCCGGGTCTCGCACGCGACCACGCGCACCCGCCGGCCCGCCTCGCGGGCGGCCCGGACGACCCCGAGGGCGGTCCCGTACCCGCCGGTCGCGAGCGCGCCCGCGTTGCAATGCGTCATCACGGTGGCCCCGTCCGGGATCAGGTCCGCCCCGTGCCGGCCGATCGCGCGGTTCATCGCGATGTCCTCGTCCAGGATGCGCTCCGCCTCCGAGCGCAGGGCCTCGCGGATCGCCCCCGCGTCCCGACCCCGCACCCCCTCGAACACGCGGGCCATCCGGTCCACGGCCCAGGCGAGGTTCACCGCGGTGGGCCTGGCCTCGCGCAGCACGCGATCCGCGGCCTCGAAGCGGGCCGCCAGGTCCTCGCCCCCGGCGTTCTCGATGTCCGCGGCGATCCCCATCGCCGCCGTGATCCCGATCGCGGGCGCCCCGCGCACCACCATGTCCCGGATCGCGCCCGCGACCTCCTCGGCCGTGCGCAGGCGCACATAGACCTCCTCCCCGGGCAACTTCCGCTGGTCCAAGAGCACCACCTCGCCGTGGTCCAGCGCGACCGGGCGCACATCGAACGCCTCGACCCCGCCCGGGTCCTCGGCGCCCTGACCGCCTGCGGCCACCCCGCGAGCCAGGAGGGTTTCCGGGTCGAGGGAGCGGACGACCTCGACGAGGTCTTCCGGGAGGTCCGAGAAGGTCACCTCCCCGTCCGGGTCCACGAAGACCGTGATCTCCGCCGGACCCATCGGACCCGGGGTCCGCCGCGACCCCCGTTCGCCGCCCGCCTCAGTCGATCTTCGGGATCTTCCGCATGAGGAGCCGGAGTTCTTCTTCCGAGTAGGGGATTTTGCCATCGAAATAGTCCCTGTCGTACTGGTAAACGTCCGAAAAGAACTCGACCCGCCCTTGCGGGTCCACGCCGACCGAGTTGTATTCCACGAAGATCGGGATGGGCGGATCGATCTTGACCTCGTGCACGTCCCCGGAGGCGAGGAGCCGGTTCACTCGTTCCTGGTCCAGGCCCGCCCGCTTCTCGAGGAAGAGGTACGCAACCTCCAGGGGGTCCTGGAGCCGGATGCACCCGTGCGAGAACGCGCGGATCTCGCGCTGGAAGAACGGCTTCTGGTTCGTGTCGTGCATGAAGATGCCGTAGGGGTTCGGGAAGACAAACTTCACCCGGCCCAGGGCGTTGTCGTCGCCCGAGTCCTGGTAGATCTCCTCGGTCCCGTCCGGGTTCACCTTGACCTTGAACTTCCGCTTCGCGAAGTAGTCGGGCTCGTCCAGGACCTCGAAGTCGAGTTCCAGGCGACGGATGCGCGCGGGCACGTACCAGCGCGGGTTCAGGATGACCTGGCTGATCTCGGCCGTGAAGACCTTGGTCCGGTTGATCCGGCCCTCGATGCGGGCGTCCGGGTCGCGGTCCCAGTGGTTGTTGCCGACCACGACCCGGTGCTTCTGGACGAGCCGCCCGTCCTCCCAGACCTCCATCTTGAACTCGGGGATGTTCACGCGGACGTACAGCGGCTCGGCGGGCCGGACCTCGCTCTCGCGCCAGCGCTGCAAGGCCAGTTCGATCTGGCGGATGCGCTGTTCGACGGGGACGTTCAGCGAGCGCACGAGCGGTCCCTCCACGACGCCCGTGGGCTCGAAGCCGTGCGTAGTCTGATATTCCTTCATGGAATTTTCCAGGGCCAGGTCGAACAGTGGGTCCTCCGGGTCGCCCTGGAAGTAGCCTTCCTCGGCCAGCCGTCGCTTGAGGGCCTGCACCGCCTTCCCGCGCGCCCCCTGCTTCAGGTTGCCCGCGGCGGCGACCTTGCTGAACCCGCCGCGCTCCCCGAGGACCCGGTAGCGCTTCAGACCCGCCATCAGACCCGCGTAGTAGGGGTGCGCGGGCACCAGGGCCTTCACGCCCGCGTCCGGGTCGCGGGCGAAGGCCTCGAAGGCGCCCACGATCTCGTCGAGATGCACCAGGTCCGCCTGGGCCGGGTCCTTGTCGGCCCGGAAGGGCGCGGCCTTGACCTGGTATTTCATGTCCAGGGCGTACCGGAAAAAGGCGACGGACGCCGCGACCTCGAGGTCCGCGCGGGCCGCGACCAGGTCCGCCTCGGCCCGTAGAACCTCGCGCACCAGCCCCTCCCACCGCAGGAGGCCCGGCTCGTCCAGGCCGGCGAGCCTCCCGGCCGTGACGAGGCCCCGGATCGCCTCCTCCGTCGGCGGGTCCCCGGCCTCGACCAGGCGCAGGAGAGGCTCGGTCGCGGGATGGGCCCGGGCCGCCTCGCGCGCGGCCGCCACCCGCGCCGCCGCCTGCTCGATGCGCAACGAGGCGGCCTCGATCGCCGCGATCGGGTACGGGTCGGTTGCAATCCCGTGGTCCGGCAGGGCCCGCAGGGCCTGAAGGAGGGCGGTCGTCGCCGCCGTGGGCCTGTCCGGCAGGCTGAAGAACCACTCGTACCCGCGCGCCTCGAGGGTCGTGCGGGTCGCCTTCTTGAACATCGGCTCCCGCCGGAGCCGCTCCGCCAGGACGTCGCGCCGGCCCTCGACGGCCGCCTGGCGGGCGAGCCACAGGGCCTGGACCACGCGGAAGGCCTCGTCCCGGACCGCCTGGGGGAGGGACGGCGCGGCGGGGGTCACGTCCCGTGCGCGCCCGGCATCCGCCGGGGGCCGCGCGGAGGAACACCCGACCGCGAACGCCGCGACCGCCAGAAAGGACCTCAATCCGCGCCGGGACAACTCCGGAAGCCTCCCGTACCGGGCCGGGCGCGATGCTAACAGGCCGGGCGGATCGCGTCAAAGAAACGCCGCGCTTCCGCACTTCCCTTCGTTCGACCGAACCGGTATCCTTGTTTCGGTCGATCCGGCAGGGTGGGAAGGTGCTGCGCTGGTCGTGCGTCCTTGGGGTCGTGGGGACCGTTGGTGCGGCCGCGTGCGGCTCGGGCGGCGCCTCGTCGCCGCCGGACCCCGGCCCGGGCGACGCGGGCGCGGACGGTCCCGCGCCCGAGTGCGTGGGTCACGCCGACTGCGACGACCACGACCCCTGCACCCTCGACGCCTGCCTGAACGGCGAGTGCCGGCACGGCCCGATCTCGTGCGACGACCAGAACGTCTGCACCGACGACTGGTGCGGGGAGGACGGGTGCGCCCACACGGCCAAGCCCGGGTGCTGCCTGGCCGACGCGGACTGCGACGACGGCGACGCCTGCACGCGCGACCGATGCCTGTCCCACGCCTGCGTCCACGAGGTCCCCGACCCGACCTGCTGCTCGAAAGACGGCCAGTGCGACGACGGGAACGAGTGCACCCTCGATATCTGCGAATCCGGGAAGTGCGTGCACCACAAGGTGGTCGGGGGTTCTTGCTGCGACAGCGCCGCGGACTGCTTCGACTCCAATCCATATACGGATGAGTATTGCATTGATGGAAAATGTCAGTACAAGAACAACGGCAGCGGCTGCATGGACGACGAGGACTGCGACGACCTCAACCCCTGCACGACCGGGACCTGCAACGCCAAGCAGAAGTGCGACCAGGTCTGGAAGAAGGGGTGCTGCGTCACGTCCGCGGACTGCGACGACGACAACGCCTGCACGAGCGAGGTCTGCACGTCCGGCGTCTGCGAGGTCACGACCCTCACCAACTGCTGCCAGAGCGACGCCGATTGCCAGGTCGCGGACCCGTGCAAGCAGGGGACGTGCAAGGTCCCGCCGGGCCAGGACAAGGGGGAGTGCGTCATCTCTCTGGTCTCGACCCCCGAGTGCTGCACCTCGACCCTCGTTCACGCGGACTTCGATGACGCGACCCTCCAGGGGTTCGAGGTCGCGGCCCTGTACGCGGGCGGCGGCCCGTCGTGGGTCGTGGACTCCCGCCGGTCTGTGAGCCCGCCCAGGAGCCTGTACTTCGGCGACCCGGCCACCCACACCTACGACGCGGGGCAGGGCCAGGCCGTGGGCGGGAGCGCGACCTCCCCGGAGGCGGACCTCGGCAAGACCTGGGAGCCGGAGGTCCGGTTTGCGCTGTGGAAGCAGACCGAGGTGGTGGCCTCGTCCGACGTCCTGTCGTTGCGCGTCGTGGTTGCGGGCCAGGAGCACGAGGTCTGGTCCACGTCCGCGTTCCCGCAGTTCTCGGACACGGGCGGGGAGTTCGTGCCGGTGACGGTGTCCCTGGGCGCGTTCGCGGACCAGAAGGTGCGCATCCGGTTCGTGTTCGACACGGGCACGGGGTTCGCGAACGCCTACGAGGGGGTCTATCTCGACGACATCGAGGTGGTCGGCCGGTGTCTGTGACCTCCCCGGACAGCCGCCCCCAGGACGCGGTCCCCGACCTGCGGGAACAGGTCCGGCAGGACGCCCGGCGCGTGCGGGGACTGATGCGGGGGCTGCGGGCGGGGCTCGCGGCCGGGGCCCTGGCCCTGCACCTGGCCGCGACGCTCGCGGCGACGTGGGTCGTGTTCACCGAGGCCTTCCCGTACCCCGCGATGGTCCCACTGATGGGCTTGATCCTCTGGCTGTTCGCGGCGTTCCGGTTCTTCGCGCAGGCCCTGCGGCGCCACGTCGCGGCCGCGGCCCTCGTCGTATTCAACCTCGCGCTCCTCGCGTTCTGGGGCGCCATCCTGGTGGACCAGATTCCCGGCCGTCCGGTGGTGATCGAGGGGCGCGTCGTGGCGCGTCCCGACCTGCCCATCCTGGTCGTCCCGGTCGCGATGTACGGCCTCGCGGCGCTCGCCATCGCGGTCCAGACCGGGGTGTCCTGGTGGCAGCGGCGCCGAGAACGGTCCGACCGGACCGGGTGAGACGCCCCTACTGCATCGGCCGGTGCGTCCCCCGGGCCACGAAGGCGCGCAGTTTCGCGAGGAGCCGGGTCCGGGCGCCCTCGTCGTCGAGGGGCCGCGTCTCGGTCGGGTCCCGGCGGACGTCGTAGAGCAGGGTCGTGTCGTCGGACATGTCCCACAGCAACTTGTAGTCCCCCGAAACGATCGCCTTGCGGAAGCGGGGGGGACCCTGATCAATGACCATCAGTTCTGAAAATAGTTCCCTCCCCTTCGGGGCGACCGCGCCCGGCTGGGCATAGTGGAGGAGGCTGTAGCCCTGGAAGGCCATGCCTTCGGGTCGCAGCCCGAGCACGTCGAGGATCGTCGGGGCCACGTCCACGTGCGACACCCGCTCCCGGACGCGGGCGGGGCGGGACCCGGGGACGTGCACCACGATCGGGACGTGGACGCTCTCGGCGTGGAGCGCGTGCGAGTGCTGGCGCGCCCCGTGCTCCCCGAACTCCTCACCGTGGTCCGCGAAGACCACCACGAGGGTCCTGTCCAGGCGCTTCGTGGTTTCGAGGTAGTCGATCAGGATGCCCACGTAGTGGTCCGCGTAAGCGATCTCGCCGTCGTACAGATCGATCTCGCGGGTGCCGAACGTGGGAAAGCCCTCGTGCGCCACGTACGGGTGGTGCGCGGCCTCGAACTGGGCGTACAGGAAAAAGGGGCGCGACGGCGGGGTCTTTTCGATCTCGCGGATGGCCGCGTACGTGATGTAGGGGGCCGCGACCTGGCCGAACTTCATCCACTGCCCGCTCCCGTACGGGACCTCGAAGGAATCGAAGCCCCGCTTGAACGACGGCAGGAACCGGTCCAGCCACTCGTCCACGACGGCGATGGTGCGGTAGCCGGCCGCCTTCAGGACCTCGGTCAGGAGTCGCTGGTCCGCGCCGACCTGCCAGATCGTTCCGGACCGGTCCCACGAGATGCCGGAGGGATAGCGCCCCGTGAAGAGGGCCGGGATCGTCTCGCGTGTCGTGGCCGAGGGCGCGACCGCCTGCTCGAAGTACCAGGACCGGCGCGCCAGGCGGTCGAGGTGGGGCGTCGTCTTGCGCGAGTACCCCGCAAACGAGACGTGGTCCGCGCGCACCGCGTCCATGCAGATCACGACCACGTTGAGTCTTTGGCCCGCGGCGGGCGAGAGCGCGAACGGCGAGGGGACCTCGAACCGGTCGGCCATGGCCGTGTCCGCGTCCTCGCCGTCGCAGTCCTCGTCCAGGCCGTTGCCCGGCGCGTCGAGGGCCTGGGGGTGGACGGACGGGTCCGAGTCGTCGCAGTCCCGGCCCCCGAACCACCCCGAGGAGCCGTCCCCGTCGCGGTCGGTCGCCCGCTGGAGGATCCACAGGACCCTCGACGAGACCGCGCGTCCGCCCAGGACCTCCCGCGCGGCCTCGAGGGACCCGGAGGCCCCCGCGTGCGCCGCGGCCAGGAAGAGCACAGGCAGGACGACCCAGACGGCCACGAGGGGCCGGGTGCGCGCCGGGACCGGGGGCCGCCGCGCGAGGACCGCGACCAGGGTGACCGCCAAGGCCTCGAAGACCACGAAGGCCGCGGCGGTCACGAGCCACATCGCGGACGGCAGGGACGCGCGGAACGAGGCGCCGAGGACCACCACAAAGGCGAGGACCCCGGCGTCCAGGAGGGCCACGAGGGTCCAGGCCCGGCGGGGGGTCCACGAGGACGCGGGCCAGCGGCGGTCCACGACCGCGCGCACGCCCCAGGCGGCCTTGACCGCGGCCCCGGCCACGACCACCAGCCCCGCGGCCGACAGCCAGGACCGCACGGACGACACGGTGACCCGTGCGAGGGCCCCGGACCACGCGGTTCCGAGGATCGCGACGAGGGGAACGGCCACGCCCAGCGTGACGGCGAGGCCCGCAATCCCGGCGGGCGTGCAGGCACGGGCCGCCCGCACCGCGCCCGCGAGGAGGGGGACCTGGACCAGCCCGGCCAGCGAGGCCGCCGCCCCCAGGATCGTGACCGCGAGGAGTCCGCCAGGGGCCGTCACCTCGCCGCCGGACCACAGGGCCAGTTCCACGGCCGCGGCCGGGACCAGGGCCGCGAGGGCCAGGACCCCGGACCGGGCGAGCCAGCCCCCCACCCCGGGTCCCCTGTCCGATTCCTCCCGCATCCGCATCTCCTCGCCGGCCCGCGGCCGCCGAAAAGGCGGGCCCGCGGTCCAACAATGGCGCGAACGTTACTATTTCCGGGCGCGCTCTGGCAAGGTCGGCGGACCACGAGGACACAGATCGGTTCGGGGCACCTGGGGGCCGTCATGATAGCGGCGGACCTGGACGGGATTGGCGAGCCGGGTCGCGCCAGGTCCCCCCGGTCGTCACGCCGCCCGGCGCCAGCGGACCTCGTCCGGGCCGTCCCCGGACCACACCTCGATCAGGCCCGAGCGGGGGAGTCGCGCGGCCAGCAGCATCTGGACGCGCCGGCGCACCTCGTCCGGCGAGGGGTCGTCGCGGTGCAGGATCACGAGCCGGCCCAGGGTCGTCAGGGTGACATGGGTCATGGGAAGACCTCCGCGGGCGGTCACCCCCTCGATCGAGAGAAACGCCGAGAGCGTTCCACCGCCGCTCCTGTCCTGGAGTTGCCGGCCTCGCGGTCCCGCCGCCCGGCCTCGCCAGGTCGTCGAGGTCGAACCGGCCGGCCCCCGGCGCCGTGACCCCGGTCGCGCCCGCCACGGCGCCTCCCCATGGAATGGCCGGGAGAACGGGAGTCTGACAACCAAAAGTTGACAACTCCGGCCCGGTGCCGTATCCTCCGGGAGGAGGTGGCGGTCGTGGAGGGGTTTGCGGCCCGACTTCGAAAGGTCATGCGCGACCGCGGGGTTTCGGTCACGGAGCTGGCGGCGCGGTCCGGCATTTCGCGACAGGCTGTCTACAAGATGCTCCGCACGGACTTCGATCCGCTGAGCCGGGGTGTGCGCAGCGTGGCCCGCGGGCTGGGCATCGACCCGATCGACCTCCTGCCCCGCGAGGGAGTCGCCGCTGCACGCGCCTCGCACGACGCCCGGCCGGCCGGCGGGGGCGGTCACCGGGTCGCCGAGCTGCGCAGCATCGAGCTTCACCGCGCCGTGGCCAGGCGCCTGCGCTCGGACCCCGGTCTCGTGGCGAGAGCCCGGATGCGGATCGAGACATGGGCGCGCGAGGGGAAGCTGTCCCCGCACTATTCCGGACGCTGGCTCGAGGTCCTGGCGCTGCCTGTTGACGCGCTCTGCGCCTTTCTCGTCGAGGACAGCGAGGCCGCCCGCGACCTGCGGCAGGTCACCCCCTTCGCCGGCGTGGTGCCCCCCAGGGAGCGCTGGAGCATCTGGCGCCGGATCAGGGCTGCGAACGAGGCGAGACCATGACACGGACGCAGCTCGAGCACATCATCCGAGCCGCCGCAGACATCGCCGATGACGACGAGCTGATCATCGTCGGAAGCCAGGCCGTGCTGGGCCAGTTCCCGGAGGCCCCGGCCGACTTGCTGGTCTCGGTCGAGGCGGACCTCTATCCCAGGAACCGTCCGGAAAGGGCCGACCTCATTGACGGCTCCATCGGGGAAGGCTCGCCGTTCCACGACACCTTCGGCTACTACGCGCAGGGCGTGGGCGAGGAGACCGCCGTGCTCCCGGCCGGATGGCAGGAGCGCCTGGTCCCGATCCGCAACCCCAACACGCGTGGTGCGACCGGCTGGTGCCTCGAGATCCACGATCTATGCATCTCCAAACTGTTGGCCGGCCGGAACAAGGACCTCGTGTTCCTGGAGTCCATCGCGCGCCACGGCCTCGCGACGCTTCGGACGCTCAGGGCCAGGCTGCGGGAAACGGACATTCCGGAACCGGTACGCTCGCTCGCCGAGGCACGCTTGACCCGCATGTTCGCCGGTCGCCGGCGCGGTCGCCGCGACGGCACGTGAGGTTCGAGTCACATCGCCTCGGCGATCGCCCGCAGCAGCGGCCCCGCCTCCTCCGGGAGGTCCACGAAGAAACTCGACGCGAACCTGGGGCTGCGAGGCCCCCCCCATCTATCGGACGACAAGCTGATTTTCGCGGTCGGTCTTCACGACCGGAGCGAAGCGACGGCCGCAGGTCCCCGGCTGGACGGACGTGACCGGGCAGTGACGGCCGGCCGGACCTTCGGTAGAATGGTTGCCGGGACCCGAAGCCGCGAGACAGTCGAGGGCGGGCATGGCGGACTGGAACACGGCGAGCGCGATGGTCGCGCGGGTGGTCGAGCGGTTCAAGCCCGAGCGCGTCATCGTCTTCGGCTCCCTCGCCCGCGGGGAGGCCGGGCCGGACAGCGACATTGACCTCCTGGTGGTGATGCCGGTCGTCGGATCCCGACTGCGGCTCACGGTGGCCATCTTGAAGTCACTGGCGGACTTTGGCGTCCCAAAGGACGTCGTCGTTCTGACCCCCACCGAGTTCGAGGCCACCCGGAACCTGGTCGGCACGATTGCCTACCCCGCAAGTCGAGAAGGAAGGACGCTGTATGCCGCATGAGGGCGCGTCCAGCGTGGCTGCCGCGTGGCTCCGGAAGGCTTTGAACGACCTGCGCAGCATCGAGATCTTGGGACGCGACCCCGACCCGCCACTGGACATGCTGTGCTTCCACGCGCAGCAAGCGGCCGAAAAGTGCCTCAAGGCCCTCCTGGCGTTCCGCGGGGTCCCGTTCCCGAGGACGCACGACCTCACCGTCCTGGTCGGGCTCGCCGGCCCGGACCTCGGGCTTGCGGCGGACGACGACGACCTGGTCGAGCTGTCGCACCTCGCGGTGGCTCCCCGGTATCCGTTCGAGATCGAGGAGATCACCCGGGAAGTCGCGGACCGGGCGATACGCACGGCCCGGCGCGTCGAGGCCCTGGTCAGGACGGCGCTCAGAACGTCCGGCTTTCCCAATCCGTGATGCGGCGGCGCACCTCGTCCGGCGAGGGGTCGTCGCGGTGCAGGATCACGAGCCGGCCCAGGGTCGTGAGGGTGACCTGGGTCATGGGAAGACCTCCGCGAGCGGTCACCCCCTCGATCGAGAGAAACGCCGAGAGCGTTCCACGACCGCTTCTATCCTGGAGTTGCCGGCTCCTCGGTCCGGCGGACCGGTTCCCAGGACTCGATGTACGACCGGACAAGCCACAGGCGCGAGAAGTTGCCGCGGGTCGCCCACTCCATCGCGTTCGGCGGCCCGAGCAGGGCGCGGGCGATCTCGCGCACGGTGCGGCCCTGCCGGTGCAGGGCGATGACGCGCTCGCCCAGGTCCTCGAGGTAGGCGACCTTGTCCGCAGGGCCGCGACCGCCCCGACGTGGTCCTCGTGCGAGTGCGTGACGAGGACCCGGCGCACGCGGGCGTCGTGCAGGGCCGCCACGACCTCGTCCCGCGCGTGCGCGCACCCCGCGTCCACGAGCGTGTCCCCCGCGAGGTAGCAAGCGGTCCAGTACCATCCCCTCCCCGCGAACGTCCGCGCGACGTCGAAGCGGGTGACCTCGCCGTACCGGGTGACGCGCAGCACCCCGCACCTCCGCGGCCCGACCGATGATACATCCCCTGGAGAGGCGAGCCCCGCTCGCCATCACCGCGGCATGGCCTCATTTGAAGATCGCGACTTGTTCGCTTCGTGGTTCCCCTGGAGACGCGAGCCCCGCTCGCGTCTGGACCCGCGGGCACTGCCCGCGGCCAAAGGGTCGCTTGCATCCGTCAGGGTCCGCGAAGCCGGTGTCGTACTTGACACCCGCCCGGCGCCCGGGGACAATCAGTCGGGAGGTCCGTCTTGCGGTTGGAAGTTCCTATCGGCCCCGACCGCGCCTGCTTCTCCTTTGTGTGCGACCCTGATGATGTCGCAGCCAAGATCGGCAGGCTCATCGCCCACGATCCCGCCCGGGCCGTCACCTTGTGCGAGGCCTTCCTCTATACCACCGAGCCTGTGGTCAAGAAGGTCGAGAAAAGCCGCCCCGACCTCGCCGCCCGGCTGTGGCGGGCGCAGGGGCTGCGGATTGTCGACGCCAAGAAGAGCAAGTACGATGATGCCGCGCTGTCGAACTTCGAGAGCGCCAAGCGTTGCTTCGGGCGTGCCGGGCTCCAATGGGAGTGGCAGAAGACCGTGAGCCAGGTGCGCGCGGACCATCACCGGAAGAGCGGGTTCATGGACGGCTTCGAGCGCCTGGTTGATGGAGTCGGCCCCAGCGACGAGCCGTCCTTCATGGAACAGGCCAAAGCCCGTTTCCGAGGTCGCCACCGGAGAACGCGATGAAGGCGAAGAAGCCGAATCAGAAGCTGCAGGCCTGGATCGACGCGCGCAAGCGCCACCACCTCTCCCACGCCCAGGTCCAGATGGCGCGCGAGCTCGGATGGCTTCAGCATGTGGCGGATATCCGTCGTTCCCTGGGACGGATCATGGAGGATGTTCTACATTTGCTACGACTCGGTTGGGACCGAGCGTACCT
>DYKK01000393.1 GCA_020722625.1 Anaeromyxobacter dehalogenans | reverse complement strand
CCTCGTTACACCGAGAACCCGAACCGCGCGACGCTCGCCTTCCCGCCCTTGCCGGGCACGCTCCCACTCGCCGGCCTCGCTCGCGGCCTGACCCAGACGTTGCCAGGCATCGGCCGCGTCCGGATCGGTGGGGTAGCGCGAAACGAACGTCGAGAAGTCCGCGGCGGCGTCCGCGGGTCGCGGGGCCGCGAGGAGCGCGAGGCCGCGGTTGTACAGGGCCGCCTTGCCGAATCGGGAATCCCCGAAGTGCCGGAGGATCAACCCGAACTTGCGGATTGCGTCCTCGTAGCGCCGCTCTTCGAACGCGGTCGATCCTTCCAGGAACAGGACTTGCGGGTCCAGGAGGTCCACCCGGACGCCGTCGGCCGTGCGCTGGGCCGAGAACTCCATGGGGTCCATGCGCACGACCTCGATTCGCGGGCCGCAGGCCGCAAGCACGACGGCCGCGAGCGCGATGGGGATCCAGGAGGTCCGGGACGTGTCCATCCTTGTTCCGCTCCGTTCCTACCCGGATACCGGGCAGAGGGATCGTACATTCCCGGAGGGTGCGCGGCAACTCGCTGGCTCGGCTGCCGACAGATCAGTAGTAGTACCAGAGGCTCTCGTAGTCCCCCGGGTCCTCCCCCAGTGCGGCGATGCGCTGCAGGTAGTCCAGGAGCGGGACGTCGCGTCCGACGTAGGACTCGGTCGGCGCGATGCCCGCCTCCCACGGATGGAAGTCGTAGACGCGCGAACCGTCGGGAAGGATCGCCAGGAGGTCGCGGTGCTGGTAGGCGCGCAGGTAGTTCTTGCCCAGGCCCGGGACGTTGTAGACGGCCTCGTCGGTCCGCCGGGACCCGGGCAGCAGACGAGCCTCCTCGGCCTGTTCCTGCACCAGCCGCGCGAGGGGGACCCGGTAGGCGGCCAGCTCCTCTTTGCCCTTGGGAAGGAACGTGTAGTAGGGCTCGATGCCGATCCGCCGCAGGAGCATCCGGAGCGACGCGGCCTCGAACCGGCGTGACACGTGCAGTGTGAAGACGAGCTGGTTCAGGACCGTGATTCCCTGGAGCCGCAGGCGCTCGACTGCCGTCACCATGCGCGGCGTGACTTCATAAGGGTGCTGGACGTGGGTCACGACGCAGACGTCGCGGCGCCCTGGTTCCCGCAGGGCGCCGAGGCGACTCGCGAGCTCCGGGGTGATCCGCATGGGGAGCGTCACGGGCGTGCGGGTGCCGATCCGGATCATGTCCACGTGCGGGATCGCGGCCACGCGCTGCAGAATGTCCATCAGGGGGGCGTCGTTCAGCGCGAGCGGATCGCCGCCTGTCACCAGGACTTCGCGAACAGACGGATGATCCCGGATCCAGGCGAGCGCATTGTCGATCGAGTCCGGGGATGCCAGGGCCGCCGGGTCCATGGCCTGATCGATCTCCCAGTTGCGCTGGCAGTACACGCAGATCTGGGGACACGTGTTGTACGGCTTCAGGATCGCGATGGCCGGGTAGCGTCGGGTGACCAGATCGACGGGGGACGTGTCCCGTTCGAGCATGAAGTCGAAGGCGCACTGGCGCTGGTCCCGGCTTTCGACCATGTCCCGGACGTAGTCCCCGGGCGGGATCACCTGGGCACGGAGCGCGCGGTCACGGCCCGCGTCGACCTCGTCGTCCATCAGTGACGCATAGTAGGGCGTAACGCCGAACGGCAGTCGGTGAAGGGTCAGGGACGCGATGGCCTCGCGTTCCGGGTCGGAGAGGGGCACGACGCGGGCCAGACTGGTCGGGTCCTTCAGCACGTGGGCGACCTGCCACCGCCAGTCCTCGAAGTCCTCCGGCGTGCCACCGAGGGCCGCGGCCACATGCCGCTCGCGCCCGAGACGGCGATCCCGGCTCTCGCGGGACAGGCCATCCGGGAAGCGCTGCATCCGGTCCTGGACGTGTTCCCACAGCAGGTCCAGGCGTCCGGAGCGCTCGATGGCCGCATCCCGGCCCTGGAGGCCCGGCGTGGGTTTTCCCGGAATCCAGGGGGCGACCTCGACCCGACCGGTCAGGGCCAGGAACAGGTGCGTCAGGTCTGCCCAGAACGCGGGCGAGAGGTCCGGCCGGTCGACGGAACGCATCGTGTCCATCAGGACCTGGGCGATCGAGAACCCGGCGCGCTGCTCGGACCGCTTGTTCAGCATCCCGCGGAGGACGCGGGCCGCGTCACGCACCGCGCGCAGGGGGCCGCCCTCCGCGTCCACGGGGTCCTTGAACTGGAAGTACTGCTCGCGGGAGACCTCTTCGTGGAGTCGGTGCCGGACGGATCCCGGCGTGGAACAGCGCCGCAACATCGACAGGAACGGCTCGGCCACCTCGTGGAACTGCGTCCGTCCGTATTCAACTGGGAACCCTGACCCCATGAGACCTCCTGATTTTCAAGGGACACCGTCGTCTTCGATTCCCAGTCTAACCGCGGGAGAGGGGGCTGGCAACCCACGGAGTGGAGAGTCCCTTCTGCATCTGCCGGACTGGACTGACCGGACCGCGAACCGGTGTGATACGCTCGGACGTCGACACCGGCCGGGCTGGCGGAACGGTAGGCCCATAAGACAAATCATCCGCGAAACCCCGTCATGAAGCGAGTATCTGCGAGGCGGAGA
>DYKK01000392.1 GCA_020722625.1 Anaeromyxobacter dehalogenans | reverse complement strand
TCGGCGAGCCGGGATTCCGCCTCCGCTCGGGCCGCGTCGCGGACGGCCGGGTCCGGGTCGCGCCCGAGGGTCGCGGCGCGGGACGTTTCGACCCTCCACTTCCGCGCGGCAACCACGCCCCGGTACAGGGCCAGCGCGTGGTCGAGCCGCATCCGGAACAGGCGCATCCCGTCGCGGACCTCGGCGAACAGGCGGGCGTTCTGCTCCGTGCCTCCCCCGGGCGCCTCCGGGAGCGTCGCGAACGCGGCCTCCAGTTCCGCCCGCATCGCGACCAGGCGGTCCAGGTCCTCGGCCTCCCAGGCCGCGAGGGCGTCGTCGTCCATGTCGAGCACGGTCCGGAACGGGACCTTGGGGGGGCGGGCCACGACCCCGGCCGCGGCCCCGATCTCATCCTGGGGGAGTTCCCCGGCCAGGTAGAAAAAGAGCGACGGATTGATGTCGTAAAAATATCTTGCTTGAATGTCCGACCAGGCCTTGAGAGCGGCCGTGACCGCGGGCCCGGCGTCGCCATGGACGGGCGCGATCCAGTCCAGGTAGGCATCCCAGGTCACGTCAGGGTCCCAGGTCGCCCGGGTCAGGTAGTGGTCGTACTGCCAGTAGGTCCACTCGCGCCCGGTCGTGAACGTGACGTGGCCCGAGACCGACCACGCCGGGGACGCCTCCCCCGCGGGGACCGCGAGCCCCGGGAGGACCTCCCGCAGGTCGTGGTCGCGCGAGCGACCGGTCACGGGCAGGATCAGCGGGACATTGTTGTCGAAGCCCAGCCACCACGCGGTCTCGGGGAAATAGACGGTCACGCGGCGCTGCTCCGCGGCCCGCTCGAGAAAGTCCTTCTGGTGGTGGAAGTCCTGGCACCCATAGACCGGGGCCGGATGGTCCAGGTCGTAGAACATGGTCGTGTGCACGAAGACCCCGAGGTCGGGGTCGGCCCGCAGCGGAAGATGGAAGTAGGGCGATCCGTCCGAGGCCTTCACCCCGCAGGTGATGTGAATCCACGCGAACGCCTTGGCATACGGATAGGGCTCGTCCACGCTATATTCTTTCTTCAGACCGTCTCTTTGACAATAGGTTGTCTTCAGGTGGTCGAGGGCCGTGTCGAGCCAGGCCACGGCGCGGTCCTCCGGGGTCGTCCCGGCCGGGCCCTCGGGCGTCGTGAACTCGCTCGTCCCGAACTGAAGGCCCACGAAATCGAAGAGCGCCCGCCGGGGGGGGCCGGTGACGAGGCCGGTCGCGGTGCGGACGTCCGGGCAGGGGGCGCAGGCGGGGCACGAGGGGTCCGGGGGCACGTGGTCGAGGATCTGGTCGAGCCCGGCGCGGATGGCCTCGGCGTCGTCCGCCGGGTCGCCCCCGTCGCCCAGGAGCCGCCAGGCGTTTTGCTGGCGGTCCTGGAAGGACACCACGACCCCGACGCGGATGCCGTAGCGGTGCGCCTCGTCCACCACGTCCCGGATGTACGGGACCCAGGCCGCGAGGTCCACGGTCTTCAGCAGGTGGAACGTCAGGGTGTTCTGGCGGTTGCGCGCGAGCCACTTCAGGTAGCGGCTCGCGGCCTCCCGGGTGCCGGGGGCCGCGGGGTTCAACAGGAAGTCCGCGGCCGGGATGGGGTGCTCCGTGTGCTCGTGGAACCCGCGGCGCGGGAAGGCGGGGGACTCGTCGCGCGCCTCGGTCGGCCAGGGGAGGGTCGCGTCGGGGTCGTCCGGGAAAAACGTCTCCTCGGGGTGGAGGTAGCGCACGCCCAGGTCCGCCGCGACGTGGTACAACCCGTACATGGCCCCGACCTCGCTGCGGGCCAGGATCGCGAGGGAGGGGCTCCCGCCCCCGAGCCGCCCGACCGAGAGGCGGTATCCCTGGTCCCCGAGGTCCTCGGTGAGCGGGCTCGTGACCGTGACGCTGATGGTGGCATGGCCCGCCACCCGGTCCGGGTCCGTCGTGATCGCGTCGTCCGGGACGGGGACGCCCGCGATGCGGGCCATGGCCTCGACCACATCCCGCGCGGCCGTCTGGACCCCTTCCCCGAACGTCTCCGCGAGGAGGATGCGGACGTCGAGGGCGCCGCCGCGGGCCAGGGGTGGGGCCTGTCCGGGGTCCGTGGTGGCGACCCGGCACGCCGCGAGCATCGTGGCCAGAACAAGGAGGATCGGCAGGGACCCGCCGGCGGTGGAGGTTTTCATCGAGGGCACCTTCCCCGAGGAACCTGGCGCGGATTGTAGCGCGCATGGGTCTCGCGGGCGTCACCGCCCCACCCGAGCCAGGAACCGGACGACCTCCCCTTCAACGTCTCGGCGGTCAGGATCAGGAACGTGCGGTCCCTCCCGAGGATGGGCGCCAGCCCCTCCACCAGTCTTTGCGCCTCTTGGTCGGCGTAGCGAAGTTCCGCGTCGTCGATGTCCGGGTCGCTCGTGCCGAAGCGGGTCCCCGTCGGAGGCGGCGTGTACGGACCGTGCGGGTCGTCGTAGTGCACCCACAGGAACACCCGGGCGCCCTTGGCCCCGCGGACCGCGGCCAGGGCCGCGTCGCTGACCTGCTCCGTGTCACTGCGTCCAGCGTCCAGCGTGCGGGGGTCCGGCGTCCGCGATCCGGGGTCCGGCGTCCGGCATCCGGGATCCGGGATCCGGGGTC
>DYKK01000035.1 GCA_020722625.1 Anaeromyxobacter dehalogenans | reverse complement strand
CCACCCCCGCCTAACCGACCGCACCCGGCTCGCCCGCCCGCCGGCGCCGGCCGGGGTCACGCCCCGGGGCCGATCACCTTCTCATAGACCCGGTACCGCTTATACACCCTCCCGCCCATCAGTTCGATCCCGGTGTTGATCTTGGTGTTGTCCTCGAGCGTCCACGACAACTCTCCGCCGCGGATCCCGAGCCGCTGGCTGCGCAGGTGCTCCTCGACGTAGAGCAGGACCGACAGGCCCCCGAGCGCGGACCCCCGGAACTCGGGCAGGACCCCCAGCAGCATCAGGCGTGCGGTCCGCGGTCTGCGCACCTTCAGACGCCACAGCAGGCGCAGCCACCCCGTCGGGAACAGCCGCCCGTCCAGACCCGCGAGCGCCTCGTTCAGGTTGGGGATCGCCAGGGAGATCGCGGCGGGCCGGCCATCCACTTCCGCGATGAGCGCGAGTTCCGGCTCCAGGAACCACCGCATCTGGGCCGCGGCGTGGCCGATCTCCGCCTCGGTCAGGGGGAGGAAACCCCAGTTGCGCGACCAGGCCTCGTTGAAAACCCCGAGGATGATGCGCAGGTCCTCGCGCAGTCGCCGGCGCCGCACCGTGCGGATCCGCAGGCCCGGGTGCTCGCGCACGGCGTCCGCGAGCATCCGTGCCGGCTCGGGCACGGGCCGGGTCGGGTCGTAGGCCCAGGCGAACAGGTCCTTGGCCTTGTGGAAGCGGGCCGCCTGCATCAGCCGGTCGTAGTAGGGGGGATTGTGCGGCATCATCAGATACGGCGGCGTCTCGAAGCCCTCGACCAGGATGCCCGACTCGTCGTTGATCGAGAAACTGAACGGACCGCGCACGAGGCGACACCCGCGGCCTCGCAGGTGATCGCACGCGGCCCCGAGCAGGGCCCGGGCCGCCTCCTCGTCGTCCTCGCAATCGAAGAAGCCGAAGAAGCCCGCGCCGTCCTGGTAGCGTTCCTCGTGCAGGAAGTTCCGGTGGGCCGAGACGCGGCCCACGACCTCCCCGTCCCGGCGCGCGAGGAAATAGGTCGCCTCGCCATGCTGGAAGAAGGGATTGCCCCGGCCCAGGACCTGCCGGCGCTCGATGCGCAACGGCGGGACGAACGCCGGATCCCCGCGCATCAGGCGATACGGGACCTCGATGAACTCGTCGAGGTCGCGCCTGGACGCGACGGACGTGATCTGGATGGCCATGGGTCTCCTCGCCGGTGCCACTGCAAGAGATCATGCCACGGAGGAGGGCCAACCCTCGCCTGCGCCCTCCGAGACCACCCCGTACGTCCCGGCCACGTCCCGGAACGCTTCCAGGGCCCGGTCCAGTTGCTCGAGGGTGTGGGCCGCGGTGACCGATGTCCGCAGCATGGCCCGGTTGCGGGGCACGGCCGGGTAGAGCACCGGGTTCACGAAGACCCCGGCGTCGAGGAGGTCCTTCCACATCCCGATGGTCGTGACCTCCTGGCCGGTGACGACCGGGCAGATGGGCGTGGACGACCGGCCCACGTCCAGCCCGATGGTGCGCAAGCCCTCCCGCCAGTGGTCGGCGTTGGCGCGCAGGCGGTCCACGATCCCGGGCTCGCGCTTCAACACCGCCAGGGCCGCCCGGGCCGCGCCCACCGC
Source organism: Anaeromyxobacter dehalogenans (assembly GCA_020722625.1). Classification (GTDB taxonomy): domain Bacteria; phylum Myxococcota_A; class UBA9042; order DTJE01; family DTJE01; genus DYKK01. Next base: position 16,152 of record DYKK01000035.1, on the reverse strand, counting down.
GGCGGGAGGCGCGCTCGCGCTGAACACGAAGGACCGCCCGAAGTGCTTCACGTAATCCATCGTGCGGGCGTCCCCGGCCACGAACCCGCCGACCGAGGCGAGCGACTTCGAGAAGGTCCCCACGATGAGGTCCACCTCGCCGGTCAGGCCGAAGTGGGCCGCGGTCCCGCGTCCCCCGGGCCCCAGAACCCCGATCCCGTGCGCGTCGTCCAGGAGGAGGCGGGTCTTGTGCCGCTGCGCGACGGCGACGATCCGCGGCAGGTCCGCCACGTCCCCCTCCATGCTATAGACCCCGTCCACGACCACGAGGGCCGGGGTCTCCGCCGGGACCTCCGCGAGGACCCGGTCCAGGTCGGTCGCGTCGTTGTGCCGGAAATACACGACCCGCGCCCCCGCGACCCGGCAGCCGTCCACGAGGCTCGCGTGGCAGAACCGGTCGAGGACCGCGACCCCGTCTCCGCCCAACAGCCCGCTCAGGACCCCGATGTTCGCCTGGTACCCGGTCGAGGACACGAGGGCCGCCTCCTTGCCGACGAACTCCGCGATCTCGGCCTCGAACTCCACGTGGTAGCGGGCCGTGCCGTTCAGCAGGCGCGACCCGGTCATGCTGGTCCCGAGGTCCCGTATGGCGGCCTCGGCCGCGGCGCGGACCTCCGGGTGGGTCGTGAGGGCCAGGTAGTTGTTCGACCCGAACATCAGGACCTCGCGTCCCTGAAGAACCGCGACCGCCCCCTCGTTGCGATCGAGTTCGCAGTAGTACGGGTACAGACCGATCCCACGCAGGATGTCCGCGATCTCGAACCGGTGCGCCTTGGCCAGCACGTCCCGGCCCCCGAGCCGTCCCAGCTCCTCCCGCGACTTCAGAAGGGTCTCCAGGTTGAAGTCCATGTCTTGCTCCATCAGAAGACGGCCAAACGGTAGGCGTGATTTTTCAAAAAGTCAATAAAATCAATGGCTAGCAAAGCAAACGCCCGCTATGTTGAACCAGGGTCGAAGGCCGCCGTTGATTTCCGCAATTCTTCGAATAGACATGAGATCTGTTGCGTTCTGTGTCACCACCCTGGGGCCGCGACTTCCAAGTACGACACCGGCTTCGCGGACCCTGACGGACGAAACCGACCCTTTGGCCGCGGACAGTGCCCGCGGCTCCAGGTTCGCGTCGAGTTTCTTCGTAGAAGTCCGGCATCCGGGATCCGGGGTCGCGGCGTACGTGTTTCCACCGCGAAGCCTCGTCCCCCGCGTCCAACGCGGACCTGACACTGACACTGCCACTGTCGCTGCCACTGTCGCTGCCACTGTCGCTGCCACTGCCCCTGTTCCTGAACCTGTCCCCTGCCCCTGTCACCCCGACACCCACCGCCCCGGGCCCTTCTGCTATCCTTTCCCCCGTGCCGTGGCCGGAGTCCGTCATGATTCGTCGCCTGATCGCGATGGCCGCGACCCTGGCCCTGCCCGCGGTCGCGGTCGCGCAGGTCCACTACACGTACCTGTGGCACCTGGAGCAGCCCATCTACTGGCCCGCGCCCGACGCCTCGGGGCACCGGTACCAGCGGGCGTGGGAGTCCATCCTGGCCAAGAAGGCGGGCGCCCCGCATCCCCTGGACGACCTCGAGGGCATCTTCGCGAAGGACGACCGGGTCGCGGCCTACCAGTGGCGGCCGCGGGATTCGCTGAAGGCCCTCCTCGGCTTCCCCGAGGCCGGAGTCCAGGTGAGTTATTCCGGCAGCCTGATCGAGAACGTGCAGTCCCTGGCCGCGGTCTCGCAACTCGGCTACGGCCCCTCGTGGAACGCGCCGTTTCGGGAGGCGCGGTCCTGGAAGACGAAGCAGGCCACGCCCCGCATGGACATCGTGCTCTTCCCGTTCCATCACCCCCTTCTGCCCCTCACGGACGACCGGGTCGTCCGGATGGAACTCGCCGTGTACCAGGCGGTCTATCCGGAGGCCTGGGGGTCCGGGGCCCTGTCCAGGGGCCTGTTCCCGCCCGAGATCGCGTTCTCGGAGCGGCTCATCCCCGCGCTCGCCGACGCCGGGGTCGAGTGGGTCGTGGTCTCGAACGCGCACCTGTCGCGGGCCTGCGAGGACTATCCCTGGGTGCCGGGGTCCGGGGGCGACAACATCCCGCCGCCCAATCGCGCGGACCGGCAGAACCCGGCGCAGGGGACGTACAACCGCATCTCGATTGACCGCGGGGTCTCGCCGGCGAACGCGTATCCGTTCGCGTACCGTCCCCATCGGGCCCGGTACGTGGACCCGGACACGGGCCAGGCCTCCACGGTCATCGTGGTGCCTGCGGCCCAGGGCGAGTCGTGGAAGGACGGATACTCGTGCTACGGGCTCGACGACGCCTCGGTCTATGCGGGCTCAAGCGAACCGTCCCACCCCATCCTCGTGGTCCTGGCGCACGACGGGGACAACGCCTTCGGAGGCGGATACTCGTACTACATGGAGTGCGTCCCGGCCCTGGCCCAGGCCGCCTCGGGCCAGGGGTACGTCCCCACGACCATCGCGGGGTACCTCGCGGACCACCCCGTGGCCCCGGACGACATCGTGCACGTGGAGGACGGGGCCTGGGTCAACGCGGACGGCGACTTCGGGGCCCCCGCGTTCTGGAACTGGAACTGGCCCTTGATGAACGCCGCGGGCGTGGTGGACCCCGCGACGGGCTGGGCCGAGGACGAGCGCAACCACGCCGTGATCCTGGCCGCCACGAACTGGGTCCTGACCGCCGAGGACGCGGCCGGTCCCGCGGACCCCGCCAGGGTCCTGCACGCCGAGTCCGCGGGCGCCACCGACCTGGATCGCGCCTGGCACTTCCTCCTGGGGGCCCTGAACAGCGGGTACATGTACTACGGCAAGGTCCTGGACATGGAACTCAAGCCCGTGGTCGCCTGCAACCAGGCGATCGCGTTCGCGAAGAAGGCGATGCCCCCCGGCGCGCCGGACCACACGCCCCCGACCGTCTTCCTCCCGCAGCACTGGCCGGACAACCCGGGCGGGACCAACTTCGGCCCGCCGTACCAGTACAAGCAGGTGGTCCTGCCGCCGGACACCCTGTTCTGGACGTTCGCCCACGACGTGTCGGGCGTCGCGGGTGCGACCCTGCGCTGGCGCCGGGACTCGGACGGCGCTAACCCGCTGGGGGACGACGCGAACGAGACCTACGCGGGCGGGCCGGGGGTCGGCCCCTGGCAGTCCCTCCCCATGGCCCGGCGGACCTTCCCGAAGGGGAACCCGACCGGGGACCCGGAGTTCGACACCTCCATCCTGCCCGACGAGATCGCGGACCTGTTCTGGGCGGAATGGACGGGGGTGACGGACGCCCTGATTGACTGGTACGTCGAGGTCTCGGATGCGAAGGGAAACGTCGCCCGGACCCCGATCCAGCACCTCTACCTCGGGCCGGAAGGCGGGACTCCGGGCGACCACGTCTGGACCCCCGCGCACCCCGACTGCGACGACGCGATCACGATCCGGCACGACCGGGCCGGGCGCCTGCACTGGGGCGTGGACGGCTGGAAGGTCCCGCCCGCCGCGCTGTGGCCTCCGGGCACCACCGACTTCGGCGACGGGAAGTCGGTCGAGACCCCGATGGCGCCGTGCGGGGACGGGGAGTTCTGCGTCACGCTTCCCCCGGTCGGGACCCTCGCGTCGGTGGTGGATTTCGTCTTCCACCACGAGGACGGTTCCTGGGACAACCACGGCGGCCAGGACTGGCATGTCCCGATCACGCCGTGCGAGGCCGATCCGCCGTGGACTCCGGAGCGACCCTCGCCCGACGCGGGGGTCGTCGAGACCTCGCCCCCGGACCCGGGACCGGGGCCGGAACCGTCCACCGAGCCGCAGCCCGAGCCGGTCGCCGGCGGGGAGTCCCCCGACGCGGCGGCGGGTCCCGAGGCCATGGACGGGACGCCGGATCACGGTCCGGAGCAGGAGCCCGGAGGCCGGAGCGACCACGGGGTCGGACCTCCCGAGGTGGCCGCGGACCGGCCTGATCCCCGGCCGGACCTTCCGGACGTCGGGCCGGACGCCCAGGGCGGCGGCGGGGGCGGGTGCGCGTCCGCGGGCGCGCGCGCTCCAGGGGTCTTTCCGTGGGCGGTCTTCCTCGTGGGCGTTGGCTGGAGCCTCGCCATGGTCGCGCGACCGCGCCCCCGGGGGGCGCGAGACCGGACTCCCGTCGAATAACCGCCCCCTCCCGCGCGTCGAAGAGAGCGACGGCCTGGGACGGCCGGCGGGGACGGGTGGTCCCGACAGCAGGTCGTCCCGGCGGATGGTGCAGGAGGGATGCCATGAGGTTCGACCGCATCACCCGCAGGTTCGCTTCGATGACCCTGGGCGCGGGTCTCCTGGCCTCCGGCGCCGTCGCGGGCGCGGGCGAGGTCCGCATCGTGGCCGCGGACGGACGGCTCGCCCCGGACGGTCGGGTGCAACGGATCCTCGTGCGGCCGGGCCAGGTGGTCTCCCTCGCCGCGGACGAGGTCTTCTTCGAACCGGACGGTCGCGTCGAGTATTCGCACCGCGCGCCCGAGGACTTCGCCTGGCAGGCGGTGGGGGTGGATTCGTCGGGCCGGCCGGTCCCGGAAGACGGCCCGGGTGACCGGTGCGACCCGGCGATCGGTTGCCCGCGGGACAGTCACTTTGAAGCGACACCATACGGTGTGAACTATTACGTCCCGTGGAATCCGCCGGACCAGATCCGGATCCGGGCCTCGCTGAAATGGGGTCCGGCCTCGGACGTCGTGGACCTCGTCAACGAGGAATCCGCCGGGGCGGCCGAACGCCCCGCCTGGGAGCGCGAACTGGACGGACTGGGCTACTGGGTCCGGGTCGCCGACCACCGCGTGTTCGTGCCCGTCGCCTACGGCCCGGGGTGGGCCCCGTACCGGCACGGGACCTGGTACTGGACCGCGTTCGGGTGGACCTGGTACTCGTTCGACCCGTGGGGGGCGATCACGGACCACTGCGGCCACTGGCGGCACCATCGCTGGTATGGGTGGGTATGGGTCCCGGACCCGGTCTGCGTCTGGCGCCCCGCGGTCGTCACCTTCTTCTTCGGGCCGCTGTGGATCGGCTGGTACCCGTACGACCCGGCCTGGTCGTGGGGCTACTGGTACGGGTATGAACACGGATTCGACGACGGCTACTGGCTCGGGTACGCCGTGGGCCGGGCCGCGGGCGGGGGGCAAGCGACCCCGGGCTTCGTGGCGACGACCTACGAGGACTTCTGCCCCGGAAGACCCGAGGACCCCGGTCCAGGGAATGGGGAATCCGGGCACGCCCCGCGCGGTCCCGATGGAACGGCATCGCACCCGGCCCGGGACCTTTCCGGGGTCCGGCTCGCGGACCCGGTCGCGGCCAACGAGGCGTTCAACGAGGCGGTGCGCAAGGGCCACGTGGGTCCCGTCCCCGGCGGGGGGAGCGACCCCGCCGCCGGCCGGCGGTTCTGGGCGCGCAAGACGGGCATCTGGCCGACCGAGGTCCCCCTGAAGACGACGGCTCTGCGTCCGGGGACCGGCCGCTGGTTCGAGCCCGTGACGCCGCCGGCCGCGGTCCCGGCCAGGTACCGCGAGGCCGCGGCGCGGATCCGGACCGCCACGGGTGCGGAGACGGGCGCGGGTCGGGTCCGGACGGTCGGGATCGGGCAGGCGCTGGGCGCTCCCGAGGGCCAGGCGACACGTCGCGCCAGGGGCGTGGCCCCGCCGCCGGCCGAGGTCCCGTCCCGGTCCGCCGCGTCGCCCGTCCGGCCTTCCGATCCGAGCCCCGCCGCCTCGCCCGCCGGGCCGCCCTCGGGGGAAACGGTTCGTGTTCCGCCCCGCCAGGACGCACCCCGCGAGGTCCGGGTGGTCCCGGCTCACCCGCCGGTCCCGCCGGTCCGGACGCCCGAGGCGGCGACGCCTTCGATCGGGGGGCCGGTCCGTGTGCCGGCCGGGCCTCCTCGCCCGCGTGTCGTCGCGCCCTTGCCTCGTCCCGAGGTCCGTGTGGTTCCCCCCTCCGGGCCCGCGGCCCCACGTCCACCGGCGCCGGCCCGCGTCGTCCATCCCAGGGAGACCGTGGAACCACGCTTGCGCGCACCGCTGCCGGCGCCCGTGGGTTCGCCGGCCGGGACCTCGCCGGCCCGCGTCACCACGAGGCCCGCGCCCGTCCCCCCGGTGCTGAGACCCGCGCCTTCCGTCCGGAAGATCGTCCCCGCGATCCGGAACGCGGTTCCGGAACAACGGTGATCGTCTCGCCGGGCCGGCATGGGAACGGCCGCGGGCACCGGGAACGGGCGATTGCCCCAAGTCCGCCGTCAGACTTCACAAGCCCTTGAACCTGTTGGCTTTGAGGCGGATCCTCATTCACCACTGTCTCACGACAGCGGGTCTGCGACTTCAATCCGCAATCCGCAATCCGCAATCCGAAATCTTGATTCGCCGCCGTCGAGGCGGTGAATCAGGGATTGCCTTCCGCGATGGAACGGTTTCGGAAGGTGCTATAATGTTGTCCGGTTTCGCCGGGAGACTGGATGGCGGCCGGATTCCCCCAGCGGTTCGGCAAGTACGTCCTGCTGCGCAAACTGGCCGTGGGCGGGATGGCCGAGGTCTTCCTCGCCAAGGCCGTGGGGGCCGAGGGGTTCCAGAGGACCGTGGTCATCAAGCGCATCCTCCCCTCGTTTACCGAGGACGACGCCTTTGTCAGCATGTTTATTGACGAGGCGCGGATCGCCGCGGCCCTCCACCACGCGAACGTCATCCAGGTCATTGATTTCGACAAGGTGGACGACGCGTACTACATCGCCATGGAATACGTGGAGGGTCGGGACCTGCGCAAGGTCCTCGACCGCGGCCGCAAGACCGGCAAGAGGATGTCCCCCCTCCTGGCCGCGCACGTCGCCTCCCTGATCGCGTCCGGCCTGCACTACGCCCACACGCGCAGGGGAGAGACGGGCGAGCCCCTCCACATCATCCACCGGGACGTGAGCCCCCACAACATCCTGATCTCGTTCGTGGGGGACGTGAAACTGACCGACTTCGGCATCGCGAAGGCCGCGGCGCGCTCCACGAAGACCCGGGCCGGGACCGTGAAGGGCAAGTGCGCCTACATGTCCCCGGAACAGGCCAGGGGGAAGCCGCTGGACGCCCGGTCGGACATCTTCGCCCTGTGCTCGGTGCTCTGGGAGATGCTGGCGTACCGCCGCCTCTTCGAGGGGGACTCGGACTTCGAGATCCTGAACAACGTCCTGAACCAGAGCGTCCCGCCGCCGTCCCTGTTCCGCCCGGAGGTCGTGCGCGACCTGGACGCGATCGTGCTCAAGGGCCTTCGCCGCGACCTGAACGAGCGATTCCCGGACATGGCGGCCCTCGAGAAGGACCTCCAGAACTTCGTGTTCAAGCATGCGTCCGGGCGGGACGACGTGGACATCGGCGCCTACGTGCGTGACCTCTTTTCCGAGGAACTGGACGAGATCCCGGAGTACGCGAAGGAGCCCACGTCCCGCGGGAAGGAGCCGGCGCCTCCGGAGGCCGGGACCGCTATGCTCGTGGAGGACCTCGCCGGCGTCGTCCCGAACGCCCGACCCGAGGCCCAGACCCTCGCGGTGGACACGGCGGCGAAGCAGCCGCCCACGACGGTCCCGGTCGGGATGCTCAAGAAGGAACTCGAGGAGATGCTGTCTCGCGGCGGCGGCACCGCCCCGCAGGTCGAGGAGACGCCCGCGGCGCCGGGTGGATCGCCCCGACCTGGCGCGGAGGAACCGCCTCCCACGGTGGCCCTGCCCGCTGACGAGGTCCAGGCCGCCATCACCGGGGTCCGCGCGGTCGGGGAGAGCGAACCGGAGGTCGGGGCCACGGGACGGTTGCGCGTGGGGACGGGATCGCGCAGCGGGGTGAAGACGGCGGGTTCCTCGCGGGCCGCGATGTGGGTCTTCTTCGCGCTGCTGGGAGTGGCGGTCGCGATTGGAGGGGCGTACCTCGCCATGACGGGAGGGGAGCCGTCGCCCGCGCCGGTGACGACCCGGGTCGAGGACGCGGGGGCGCTGCAAGCCACGGCCCCGGACCCAGGGCCCGCGGTCGTTCCGGATGCGGGGGGGATGGTGGCCGCGACGGGGACCCCGGACGCCGGAACCCGCGTCGGCCCGCCCGATGGGGGACCCCCTCCCGCGGCGCCCGTGGCCGAGGTCGAGGTCGTGGTGCGTCCGGTCCGGGCGAGCGTGCTGATCAACGGGCGGCCGGTCCGGCTCGCGGGGGGGCGGGTTGTGATGGTGGGCCCGCACCGGGTGGGCGACGAGGTCGAGGTCGAGGCGACCGCGTCGGGCTACGTCCCGTTCCGGGAGCGGGTCCGTATCGAGAAGGGGAAACAGCGCATCGAGATCGCGCTGGCGAGGAAGAAGGGCGTGGAGCCCGGTCCGGCGGTGTCCGAAACGGGGTTCGTCTCGATCAACGCGCGGCCCTGGGCGGACGTGTACTACCGCGGGCGCAAGATCGGCACGACCCCGGTGTCAAGGTTCGAGGTCCCGGTGGGGCGGCAGACGTTCGTGCTCAGGAACCGGACCACGACCCGGGAGGTCACGCTGACCGTCGAGAAGGGGCAGACGGCCGCGCGGGTCGTCGAGATGTAGGCGCGTGGACTTCGCGTGGAGGTAGATTGGGCTCGAGGGGGATCCCTCGACATCGGCAAAAGGACTCAAGGACAAGGAGGATGAGACCATGAGGCGAATCGTGATGGCTCTGATCGCGGGGGCGGCGCTGGGGGCCTCGGCCTGCGGCGGCAATCCCTGCGAGAAACTGGTCAAGTACTACTGCGAAGAAAAGCAGGACAAGAACCTCTGCCAGACGTTCACGGACCGGGTGAACGCGGGGATGTCCAAGGAAGCGTGCGAGTCCTCGCTGAGCCAGGCGAAGTGATGGCGGACCCGGAACACCGGACCGCGGGGTCGTTGCCGACGGTCCAGGTCGTGGCCGCGGTCGTCGAGCGGGAGGGGAGGTACCTGATCGCGCAGCGGAATCCCCACGCGGTCTTCCCGCTTTTCTGGGAGTTCCCCGGGGGCAAGGTCGAACCCGGCGAGGATGATGCCACGGCCCTGCGGCGCGAGATGATGGAGGAACTCGGCGTCGGGGTGACCGTGGGGGCCTTGCTCGATCGAAAGGTCCACTGTTACCGGGAGTTCTCCGTGGACTTCCGCGCCTACCACTGCACCCTGGTCCAGGGGGAACCTCAGGCCCTGAACTGCGCGGCCTTCGCGTGGGTCCCGCTCGCGGACCTTGCGTCGTACTCGTTCCCCCCGGCGGACGAGGACGCGATCGCCCTGCTCGCGGGGGTCGAAGGGAACTCGAGATGACCCGGTTCGCGCGTCCGGCATGGGCGGCGTGCGTGGCGATCGCTGCGGCCTGGATCCCCCCGGGCGCGGAAGCGGCCCCGGACGACTGGGTCCTGCGGGCCATGACGCGGGAACTCGAACGCAACCGGGAACGGCTGCGCCTCGAGGGATACGACGCGCCCTACTTCATCGCATACTCCGTGCGCGACCTCGACCGCACGTACGTCAGCGGGAAGGCCGGGGCCGTCTTCCAGAGCAACCGCTCCAGGAACCGGTTCGTGAACGTCGAGGTCCGGGTCGGGGACTACTCCCTGGATTCGTCGCAGGACGAAGAGGCCCTCTTCAATCCCTCCCAGAAGTACGTTCCCAACAACCTCGGCCCGATCGAGAGGTCGGAAGAGGCCCTGCGACGGGTGTTGTGGTTGCTGACGGACTTCCAATACAAGGCGGCCCTGGTGTCGTACCTGAAGGTCCGCGGGAAACTCGTCAACGAGCCGAAGGCGCGTACGACCGGGAGCATGACCCGGGAAGAGCCGGTCCGCCTCGTCGAGCAGGCCGGGCCCTTCTCGTTCGATCGGGCGTCGTGGGAGAGGGCGGTCCGGCGCCTGTCGGGGGCCTTCCTGGACTACCCGGAGGTCTTCGATTCGTCCGTCGAGGTCTCGGCGACGCGGTTGGTCCGGACCATGGTCACGACCGAGGGGACGGTCGTCCGGACCGTGGACGACTACGTGATGGTCCTGGCGTCCGCCCTGGTACGGGCGGATGACGGGCAACTGCTCGAGGACGCGGTGTACCACTACGGCCGAACCCCGGCGGACCTGCCGGCGCCCGAGCGGATCGAGGCCGAGGTCCGGGCCATGGCCGAGCGGCTGTGCCGGCTCCGAAGGGCGCCCGTGCTGGACCCGGCCACCGTGCCGGTCCTGATGTCGCCCGAGGCCACGGGGGTCTTCTTCCACGAGACCATCGGCCATCGCCTGGAGGGGCAGCGCCAGGAGGACGAGGAAGAGGGGCGGACGTTCAAGGGGCACCTCGGGCGGAAGATCCTCCCGGACTTCATCGCGGTGTATGACGACCCGACGCTGCCGGCGTGGGACGGGACGCCGCTCAACGGGCACTATCGCGTGGACGACGAGGGCGTGCGGGCGACCCGGGCGGTCCTGGTCGAGGGCGGCGTGCTGCGGGGGTTCCTGCTGTCGCGCCGCCCGGTCGAGGGCTTCGAGCGCTCGAACGGACACGGGCGGTCGGACGGGTTCCAGCGGCCCGTGGGGCGGATGGCCACGCTCGTGGTCCAGGGGACCGACCCGGTCTCCCCTGCGCGGCTGCGCGAGATGCTGCTCGAGGAGGTGCGGAGGCAGGGCAAGCCCTACGGCCTGATCATCGAGACCATCGCGGGCGGTTCCACCAACACGAGCACCTATGGCTACCAGGCGTTCAAGGGCATGCCCCGCGTGGCCTATCGGGTGGACGCGGAGACGGGCGATGTGACGCTGGTGAGGGGCGTCGAGATCGTGGGGACCCCTCTGTCGTCCATCAACAAGATCGTGGCCACCTCCGACCGGTACGGCGTGTTCAACGGATACTGCGGGGCGGAGTCCGGGTCGGTCCCGGTCTCGACCGTGGCCCCCGAGATGCTGTTCGCGGAGGTCGAACTCCAGAGGTCCCAGGAGGCCAAGGAGCGGGCACCCATCCTGCCGGCACCTCCCACGAAGGCGGACCGGGGACCGTGAGGGCTCCGGGCGGGCGGACGCGGTGGGTGGTCCGGCGAACGTGATCGGAGGGTGAATGGGCGATCGGCCGGAAGCCTGGGCCGAGTCGGTGGTGGGGCGCGTGCGCCGCCGGAACGAGGACGCCTACCTCGTGCTGCCCGAGCAGGGGCTGTATGCGGTCGCGGACGGGATGGGGGGACACCAGCGGGGCGACGTGGCCGCAAGCGTGTGTGTCGGGGCCCTGCGGGACTGGTTTACGGGGCGCGTGGGCGACGAGGCGATGAACCCGCTGGTCCGGCGCGTCCGCGACGTCTTTCGGCTGCGCTCGCGGGGCGAGGCCGACCTCCTGGCCGCGGTCGAGTTCGCGAACCGCCTGATCCTGGACATGGCGTCCGAGAGCGAGGCCCTGGCCGGGATGGGCACCACGCTGGTGGCCGCCTATTTCCATGGAGCGACGCTGTTCGTCGTCTATTCCGGGGACAGCCGGGTCTATCGGCTGCGCGAGGGCCGCCTGCGCCAGTTGTCCGTGGACCACTCCCTGCTGAACGAGTACCTGCGGCTCGACATGATCCGGCCGTCCGAGGCGAGGTCGTTCCCGTACCGCAATGTCATTCTGAAGGCCATCGGTCTGTCCGAGCGGGCCGCGATGGACTTTTTCAAGCGGAGGGTCCGGCCGGGGGACCTCTACCTCCTGTGCTCGGACGGGCTGACCGATATGCTCGAGGACGACGTCATCCGGGGAATCCTGGACGGACCCGGGTCCCTGGAGGATCGGGGCCACCGTCTCGTGGCCGCGGCCGAGGAGGCGGGCGGCCACGACAACATCACGGTCGTGCTCGTGCGGCCCGACCCGTGAACCCCACGCAACTAGAAGAGATAGAAATCCGTCTGGGGATTCGTCTGTTCCAGGTCCGCCCGGCCCGCGATCACGTCGCCCAGGCGGTGTACGAAGACATGCCTCACGCGGTCCCGAAACGCCTGCAAGGAGTCGTGGACCCGGTGGTTGCGCAGGAGCATGTGGGTCAAGACCCAGGCGTCCACGAGGTCGCGTGGGTCCGGGACCCGCCGGTGGACTTGGCGGACGCGGGACACGGCCACGGCACGGGCCAGAAACCACGCGAACGCGAGTTCGGACGCGGCCGTCACCAGGTCCGGAGGCCCGAACGCCTCCTCGCGCGAACGCCAGAAGTTCGAGAGGACCAGCCTCGCGAAGCGCGAAGACTCTCCTTCCTCGTCCGACAGGACCGTGCGCGCGAACAGGGGGGCGTCCCGCAACGCCTCGACCGCCATGTCGAGGTTTTCGGTGTGGAACCGGATGCGGCCGCCCTCCTCGTAGTACCGATCCTTGAGCCTCATGAGGGTCTCTCCCACGTCCCGCAGGAGCGAGTAGAACTCGACGCGCAGGTCGCCCGCCTTCGGGCCCGTGTCCGCGGCCGGCCGGCACCGCGCGAGCAGCACGCGGTTCGCCGCGAGGAGCATCGCCCATCCGCCCCGTCCCGCGGCCGCGTCCACCGCGGCCAGGATCTCACGTTCAAGGGTCAGATAATCGCTGTATGAAAATGTCGTCTCGCCGTCGAGGGACAGGTGGGGACGCACCCTGGGGATCTTCGAGAGGAGGGCGAGGACCTCCCGCAGGTCGGCCTCCTGTTCCCGGACGGGCCGCCCGAGCGAGGCGCGCAGGATGTCGCGGCACTCGGTCTGGAGGCCGACGAGGACGCCGTCCGGGGTCCAGACGAACCGGTACGGGAACAGGCGGCACACCAGGGGCTTGGCCGGTGCCCCCAGGCGGCGGTGGATGCGGCACAGGCCGTCTGGGTCCAGGAACAGGCACGCCCCATTGCGGCTCTGGCACACGAGGACCTCGTCCTCCTCGCCGTCGGGGACCATCGTGAAGAAGGGGGCCTTGCCGGGGACGGTCTCGGGGTCGAGGTCCGCCATGCGGTCGCGGACGCCCTGCGCGACGGCCTCCCCCACGGGACCCACGTTGACCCCGAGGCAGCACGACCCGCAACCGGTGCACGTGAAGCGCAGGTCCTCGGGGATCAGCAGGGGCACGGGGTCCGCGCTGCCGTCCGGCGCCGTCCGGCGGAGCGGGTCCTCGTCGGACACCGACCCATCGAGCAGACCCAGTCCCGCAAAGGCGTCCAGGACTCGGTGCAGTGCCTCGGGCGTCATGGGAGTCCCGGTCATCGCGATCCGGTCCAGGAGGGCGTGAAACGGCTGGGCGCGGTCCAGCAGGGCGACGACATCCCGGCCCCGCCGGTCCAGCCGGACCCGGCGCTCGAAGCGCGGGTCCACAAGGACATAGACCTTTTCTCCGGCCTTCTCGGCCTCTTCGAGCCTGATGTCGGGGCGCAGGGGCGGGACCACGGTGTCCGGATGCGACCGGGGCGCGTCGGCGGTGTCCATGACGCTCCTTCCGAGAGACCGTGCCGACAATACCCCCATGGGCGCCCGCCGTCCACGGGAAACGACGGAATCGCCGCGCGGCCTTGACCGTTCCCGGTCGAAGACGGATAGTAGAAATCAGGCGCATGGAGGGAACGCGTGGCCTCGGCACCCCCCGATCGAGACGGCGACATCATCACGGACATCAACGTGACCCCGATGGTGGACATCATGCTGGTCCTCCTGATCATCTTCATGGTCACCGCGACCTACATCACGAGGAACGCCATCGAGGTCCGGCTGCCCGAGGCGGCGACGGGCCAGGACGTGACCGCGACGACCCTGGCGCTCGTGGTCTCGCAGGACGGCTCCCTGTTCCTGAACGGGGAGGCGGTGACCCTGGACCAGGTCCGCGACAGGGTGCCGGCGATCGTGAGGGAGATCCCCGAGGTCCAGGCCGTGGTGGACGGGGACCGGACGGTGCCGTACGGGCGGGTGATGGAGGTGATTGACACCTTGCGCTCGCTCGGGGTCAAGAACTTCGCCGCCTCGGTCGAGCGCAAGGCCGAGGGGGGGGACTAGGATGCTTCGCTGGGGCCCGATGGATGCGACGCGATCCGCCGCGTTCCGGGAGCGCCACGGCCTGCGGGTCGGAATCGCGGTCTCGGTCCTGCTGCACGCCGTCGTGATCCTCCTGGTCGCGGCGCTCGACGTCCGTCCGCCCGCGAGGACCGCGGCCGTCCCGCTGAGGATCGTCGAGAAACCGCGCGGCCGGGAGCCGGTCGGGCAGGCCGAGAAGGCGTCGGGCCAGGTCGTGGACATCGCGCCGCCCGAACGGGAGGAGACCCCCCCGAAGGACGCCCGCTTCCTGAGCCGGTACAACACCCGGGTGGAGCGGGAACAGCGCGCCCGGGTCCGTTCCGGGAAACCCGCCTCCGGCGGGTCGCCCCGCCCGGCGACCCCCTCGGGCGGGGCGAAGGTGGCCACGCGGACGCCCGACCGCATCGAGCGCCCCCCGCGCGGGCGGGAACCGGCCGCGGCCCGGAGGCTCGAAGGCCGCGAGGCCCTGCTCCGTCGCGAGGACCCCCTGTCAGGCCCGGGGTCCGGCGTGGGGGGTCCCCCGGGCCTGTCGGTGGGATCGGGTCTGGGATTCGCCGGGACTCAGGACGGGGAAGGCGGCGGCGGGTCGGACGACGCCTTCCTGGGGGTGGACCGGGAGGGGGACACCACCCTCGTCAACTCGCGGTCGTTCAAGTACTGGGACTTCTTCCAGCGCGTCAAGGAACGGGTTCGCCAGGAATGGGATCCGGGCACGGTGTATCGGGCCCGAGACCCGACCGGGACCGCCTACGGCGCGCGGGACCGCCTGACCGTGCTCGGCGTGGTCCTGGACGCGGACGGCCGGGTCCAGCGGATCGAGGTCGTCCGGGAATCGGGGTTGCCGTTCCTGGACGACGAGGCCGTCCGCGCCTTCCGGGAGGCCGCGCCGTTTCTGAATCCGCCCGTGGGCCTCGCGGACGAGAAGGGGCGGATTGCCTTCCACTTCGGGTTCATCCTGGACCTGACCTCCTCGCACTCGCGCTTCTTCTGGCAGCGGCCCTGACTCATGACGACGTGGTGGCGGATCATCGGGGTGCTCGCGCTGTTCGCGTCCCCGGCCGCCCGGGCCGAGGTCCTTGAGACGCCCCATTTCCGGTTTGTGGCGGACGAGGGGGCCAGGGGCGCGGCGGAACGCCTGGCCCGCGTCGCGGAGGACAAGCGCGCGTACGTCCTCGGGTTCTTGGGGGTCCACGACGACCGGCGGGTCGAGGTCCGCGTGGCCTCCGACGAGGAGGCCATGAGCCGCATGGTGGGAACCAGCCGGCCGGTCCGCGAATGGGTGGCGGGGATGGCCTTTCCGGACCGCGCCCTGATCGTGCTGTCCGCCCGGGGGAACGAGGTCTTCCACGCCTCCGACACCTTCGAACACGAACTCGCGCACCTGTTCCTGGACGCGGCGTTGCGAGGCCGGCGGGTCCCGCGCTGGTTTCACGAGGGGGTCGCGATGCTCGTGGCCTCCGAGGGCGTCGGAGAGCGCCTGAAGACCGCGCTCGGGGCCGCGGCGACCGGGTCGTGGCTCCCCATCGAGGACCTCGCGGACCGGTTCCCCGCGGACCCGCCCGCGGTGCACCTCGCCTATGCCCAGGCCATGCTCTTCGTGCGGCACCTCCACCGCGCCGCGGCCCCGGCGGGGGTCTCCGCCCTGATCACCGAGGTCGCGAGCGGGATACCCTTCGACACGGCGTTCGAGCACGTCTTCGGGGCGCCGGTCGGGGAGGTGTGGGAACGCGCGGCGTCCGAGATGGACCGGACGGGGTCCCTCCTGTGGTTCCTGACGAGCGCCGCGGTCCTGTGGGTCGTGATCACGGCGCTCTTCCTGTACGTCTATACCCGCAAGCGCCGCAGGGCCGCCCTCCAGCGCGAGGCCTGGGCCATCCAGGAGGAGCTGGCCCGCCTGGAGGCCCTGCGGCCATCGGGCGTGAACCCCGACGAGGTCCAATGACGCCCCTGCTGGTCGTGACGTGGACGCGGGCCCCGGCCCCCCCGGAGGTCGCGGCGTTGCAGGCGTGGGTCGCCTCGCTGCCATCGGACCGGCGGGACCGGGTCGTCCTGCGGTGGGGGAGGGCCGGGGCTTCGGCCCTGTGCGGCATGGCCGTGGCGGCCCGGGACGCGGGCTTCCGTCGCATCCGGGCCGAACGCCTCGACGGCGGCCCGCCGTCCGACC
>DYKK01000391.1:2163-2656 GCA_020722625.1 Anaeromyxobacter dehalogenans | reverse complement strand
GAGCGACAGCACGGGGTGCGCGTAGTAGGGAAGCATCGGCATCAGGTCGTTCTGGATGTTCCAGGAGGTCCACTTCCTGCGTGACGTTGAGGCCGTTCAGGGAGAGGTTGAAGACGGTCGCCCCGGTCCCGGCGAGGGCGGCCTGCAAGCGCCGGGCGAGCGTGTCCTCCTGCCGGGTGATCCCCGACCCGAACACGATCGAGTCCCCCAGGAGAAGGACCCGGGGACCCCCGTCCGGGGCCCTCGGGGTCCACTCGCAATCCCGGAAACCGCGCGAGTTGGTCCGCACCAGGATCGTGGGGCGCGACGACATCACGTCAAACGCGAACTCGGAGGACGGGCGCATCGAGGGCAGGCCGCCCTCCACGCGCGTGGGTGTCTCACGCACCGCCCACGCCGCGAGCGCGCAGAGCCCCCCGGCGACGAGCAGAGCCGAGGTCCCCGCGGCCCGCCCGGCCAGGCGAACCAGATTGCGGCGGGACGCGGGCGGATC
>DYKK01000391.1:0-2152 GCA_020722625.1 Anaeromyxobacter dehalogenans | reverse complement strand
TACCGGGCCGCGAGCCAGTCCCGGACCAGGCCGAGCACCGCAGCCGCGCAAACAAGGCCCGCGGCCAGGAACAGATGCGCGTTGACCAGGTGAATCCGGATGCGGTAGGACAGGGGGAAGGCGCTCTCGTCATCCAGGAACTGGGTCAGCCAGCCCGCGAACAGATACAGGCCCAGGACCGCGAGGACCCCGCGCGCGGCCCCGATCCCCGCGGATGCGAGCGGGGCGCCCCGGCCGGACCCTGGATTTCCCGTCGCCATCATGCCCCTCCCGAGCCGGCCCGCGGTGAGGTCTCGTAGTACCCGAGGTCCGCCCGCCCGACCGCCAGGGCCTCGCCCGAGGCGTCCAGGAGGGCCGCGGAGATGTCCTGGACCCTCAAGGTGAACCGGACCGAAACCTCCCCGGGCGTGTTTGCGGAACCCCGCGCGGGCCGGATCACCACGAGTCCGTCCTCGGCCAGGGCGTCCAGCCAGGCCCGCCCCGTCGCTCCCTGGTCCAGGGGGAGCGGGATCACGGCCACGGCGCCGCGGCCCGGGGGCCAGGGACACGGGCCTTCCAGGGTCACGCCGCGATGGTCCGCGACGGCCCCCATCTCGCGCGTCCCTCCGGCGGCGATGACGTCCCCCCGTCCCACCACGCCCATTGCGCCCCAATACCGGGTCCCGTGGCGCTCCCGGTTCACGCGGGCCGCGGGCCGCAGCGTGACGGGCACGACGCCGAAGGCGATCCCGGGCAGCGTCGGGACGTGGTGGCGGCGCCAGTTCTCCATCATGCGGCGGAAGAACGGCGTCAGGACACCGCCGGGGTCCGGCAGGGCGTCCGGGTCCTCGGTCAGGGCGTCCAGAAACTGGAACGGCCGCAGCAGGCGGGCGAGCGACGGCGACAGGAGCCGCGCCGCATAGAACGTCCACACGGGCTCCATCGCGTCGTGGAGGAGGTCGAGGCCCACCGTTTCCCCGCCCGAGACCGGACGGGTCACGAGCCACACCGCGCCCAGGGTGACCGTGACCCGACGCTCGCGGTCCTCGCGGTCGGTCGCATCACCGCGCCGGCCCGCGAGTTCGCGGCGCAGGCGCTGAAACACCGGGGAGGTCGTGGCCCACAGGTCCAGATGGATCCGCCGCGAGGATCCGGCGAAGCGCGCCACCCGCTCCCAGGCTGCGCTCTCCTCGGCCAGGGCCTCGGGCGAGAGGCGGGGGACATGCTCCTCGGGGGGCACGACCGACAGGTCCACCGGGCAGGTGAATGCCTCGTCCAGGGCGCGCAGGCCGTCCTCCGACGGCGGGGTACACACGTACAGCCCCACGCTCCCCTCGAACCGGAACGGGCCGGCCGAGGCCAGGGCCCCGATGACGGCCGAGAGCGCGCGGACCCCGGGCTTCCCCACGATCAGGCGCAGGTGCCGGACTCCAAGTTCCTGAGCCTGGCGGACCCGCTCGACCACGGACGTGGGAGATCGGATGATATATCCTTTACCGAAACTGTCAGCATATGAACCATAACAGGTCGGACACCGGAACGGACACCCCCGCGCCACCGGGAGGGTCCGGCCCTGCGAGAACGCAACGGACTGCCAGTCCGTGACCCGCGCGTACGTGGGAAACCAGTCCACGGTCAGGGGGTCGCTCGCATCGAACTCGGCGCGGGTCATCCGTCGCGCCGGCGGGTCGGGCAGGTCGCGACCGTACACGTTGGCGATGCCGTCCGGGGACCGGCCTCGCAGGACGGCGTCCACCAGGGCCGCGAACGCGACCTCCGAGTCCCCGCGGATCACGAAGTCCACCGGTTCGCGTTCCAGCAGGGCCCGCGGGTAGTGGCCCGCGGTGATCCCCCCGGCCACCACGACCGCCCGGGGGTGGATGGCGCGGACCTGTCGAACCAGGCGCACGAACCCCGGCAGTCCGACAGACCAGTGCAGGTCCATCGCCACGATGCGGGCCGCCCGGATCTCGTCGTCGGAGACCTCGAACGCATACCGTCCGGCCCTGGGGACCTTGATCGCGTTCAGGCACGACACGGCCCCGGTGGGGACCACGAGATCGTTCAGGTGTCCGCTCGGGTGCAGGTACAGGACCTCGGGAGTTGGACGTCCACCCACCAGGAACGCTCCCTGCCGGCCTCGACCCCGCAGGCCGGCGTCCGCTCACAGGGG
>DYKK01000390.1 GCA_020722625.1 Anaeromyxobacter dehalogenans | reverse complement strand
GCTTTCTGTTCACCACCCTGGAGCGGCGACCACCGGTCGCCGACTGCGTCAAACGTCGAGGATGCTTGTGCCGGCGATTCTCCGACACAAGTTGATGAGGCATCAAGGACGGAGGTGACCCATGAATGACCGCCTGGACATCCTGCTTCTGCTCGCGCTGCCCGCCTCGGGAAAGTCGGAGGTGCGCAAGTTCCTCAAGACGTTCTCTCCCGAGGAATGCGTCCGCGAGTTCCACCTCGGACCGACGGTACAACTCGACGACTTCCCGTACGTCCACCTGATGCGGCGCGTGGACGAGGAACTGGCGAAGATGGGGCGCGACGGCGTCTATTTCCAGGCCCAGGACCGCCCGTTCCGGGACGCCGGGGACTGGGGCACGCTGATCGCACTGCTCAACGAGGATTTCGAGGACCTCCTGGCCGGGCGGACCGCGAGCCCCGCGTCGGCCGCGGCCCTCCTGTTCGAGCGCCTGGACCGGGCCGCGGCGCGCGCCGGGGCCCGGCCCAAGATGGGGGGCCTCCCCGGAGAGGTCCGGGAGGCCCTGGCCCGGCGACTGGAGGACGAGGCCCGCGCCCAGTGGTCCGAGCGGGTCGCGGAGGTCCCCGAGACCCTTCAGGGCAAGACCATCCTGTTCGAGTTCGCGCGCGGGGGGCCGGACGGGGCCGCGATGCCCCTGCCTCCTCCGCTCGGCTACGCGCATTCGCTGCGACTTCTGGACCCGCGGATCCTGGAACGCGCCTGCATCCTCTACGTGTGGGTGACGCCCGAGGAGTCGCGGCGCAAGAACCAGGAACGGGCCGACCCCAATGACCCGGGGTCCATCCTGCACCACGGCGTGCCGATCGCGGTCATGCTCGGGGATTACGGGTGCGACGACCTGGCGTGGCTGCTCGAGACGTCCGACCGGCCGGGAACGGTCCGCATCGAGGCGCACGGCCGTGTCTTTCACCTGCCCGCGGCCCGGCTCGACAACCGCGTGGACCGGACCACGTTCGTGCGCAAGCCCCGCGACCAATGGCAACCTGGCCAGGTGGCGGCGCTCCGGGACGCCTTGAAGGCCGCGCTGGATGAACTGTACGCCCGGTCGAAGCGGGGTGGACGGGACTCGAACCCGCGGCCTCCGGCCTGAGGGGCGACAGGCTCCCGCGAGATTCTCCGTGGAAGGCCCTCCGAAACGGGCTACAATGGATCCAAGGGGACGCAGTGGGAGGCACCCCATGACGCCCGCGAAGGAACGGTTGAAGAAGGTCGCGGATCGCCTGTCGGAAGACGACGCGGCGATTGTCCTGTCCCTGGCGCGAACCCTGTTGCGGCGTGGACGGGTCAGGGACGAAGACGCGGAAGACGTCCGGGCGTTCCGCGAAGCCATGGCCGAATCCGGAGAGGTTCCCTACGAGGAATACCGGCGTTCGCGGGGCCTGTGAATGCCTTACCGGCTCGCCTTGAAGCCCGGAGCGCGCCGCGACCTGGACCGGCTCCCGGCGGACCTGTTCGCGCGCGTGGACGCCCGGATCCTGTCCGAAGACCCCCGCCCTCCCGGGGCGGGGAAGCTCCGCGGGACGCGAAACGGCTTCCGTGTTCGGGTCGGAGACCATCGCATCCTGTACGAGGTGGACGACGCGACCCGGACGGTCACGATTGCCCGAGTCCGGCACCGGCGCGAGGTCTATCGGGACCTGTGACCGGGGCGCTCGCGCTCCCAGGGACCGCCTGGCGGCAAGCCGATTCTCCCCCCACGCGGATTTTGCTACCCCGTTTGCTACCCCGTACGCCGCTTTTCCGGCGGTTTTGGGTCGGATCGGCGCGAAAGTCGGGCTGTCCCGGGAAAGGCGTTAGCGCCTTGCCTGATGCGGGTTTGCTGCGTGTTTGCTTGGCGGGGTGGACGGGACTCGAACCCGCGCCCTCTGGCTTGACAGGCCAGCGTTATAACCGACTTAACTACCACCCCGTGTTGCAAAGAGCCGGGCCGGCGTCGGGCCGCGAGCGGTGGGCGAAACAGGGTTCGAACCTGTGACCCCCGGTGTGTAAGACCGGTGCTCTGGCCCGCTGAGCTATTCGCCCAGGCCGTCAGGCAGGGGGGATGATAGGGGAGGGGCGGGCGATTGTCAACGGGAAAGAAAAACGGTAGAAGGACGCCCGGGATCGCGCGTTGACGAGGCCCGCGGGGACCGGCGTGGGACCCGCGGCCGGGGGGACCGGATGGCGTCTCGACTGCCCGAGTGGTTCCGCGTGGCCCTGCCGGCCGGGGGGCCGGCGGCCGCGATGAACCGCAGGCTGCGCCGCTTCAGGCTCCACACGGTCTGCGAGGAGGCGCGCTGCCCGAACCAGGGCGAGTGCTTCGCGCAGGGGACCGCGACGTTCTTGATCCTCGGGGACACGTGCACGCGGGCGTGCCGCTTTTGCGCGGTGCGGACCGGGAACCCACGCGGGGCCCTGGACCCGGACGAGCCGGGGCGGGTGGCCGAGGCCGTGCGCGACGCCGGCTTGCGCTACGTGGTGGTCACGAGCGTGGACCGCGACGACCTCGCGGACGGGGGGGCCGGGCAGTACGCGGCCACCGTGGAGGCGGTCCGGCGGGTCGCGCCCGGGACCCTCGTCGAGGTCCTGATCCCCGACTACCTCGATGACCGGCTGGCCGCCGTCCTCGGGGCGAGGCCGTAC
>DYKK01000389.1:1375-2670 GCA_020722625.1 Anaeromyxobacter dehalogenans | reverse complement strand
GGAGGCCCAGCTGACGGCGCCGGTCGCGACCCTGTTCGCCGGGGTGGCGGACCTCCGAGACCCCGGTCTCGATCGTCGTCCTCGTCCGGGACGGGGAGGGCCGGCGCGACGCACCCGCCCGCTTCCACTACCGCCGGCTGACGGGCGGGCGCGAGGAGAAACTCGCCGCGCTCCGGGCCATCGGGGAGTCCCGCGACCCGCTTCGCGGTCCCTGGCGGGAGGTCCCCTCGGGCTGGAGCGACCGCCTCGTCCCCCCGACGGGCTCGGCCGGGTGGGAGGCGATGCCGGCCCTGGCGGACCTGATGCCCTGGCAGCAGCCCGGGTGCAAGTTCAACCGCCTGTGGCCCATCGCCCCGTCCCGCGAGGTCTTGAGACGGCGCTGGGCCGAGTTCGTGTCGTCCCCGACCGAGGAGCAACGCCGGGAGCGGCGGGAGAAGGGCCGCGAGGTCGGACCCTCCCGCGAGACCCTGTTCCAGACCGCGGGGACCGGGAGGAACATCTTCACGCGGGTCGAGGGGTTTGCAAGGCTCGCGGACCTGCGGGCCGACGCCCCCCACGAGCCCATCGTCCGGTACGGGTATCGCTCCTTCGACCGGCAGTGGACCTTCCAGGACCCACGCCTCGCGGCCGGGGACCGGCCGGCCCTGTGGCAGTCCCTCGGCCCGCGCCAGGTCTTCCTGGTAAGCCGCACGACGGAGGTCATCCCCTCCGGTCCCTCGATGACCGTGACGGACGCCGTGCCCGACTTGCACTTCTTCCGCGGCGCGGAGGGCGGAAAGGACGTCTTCCCCCTGTACCGCGACCGCGAGGCCTCGCAACCCAACGTCACGGCGGGGCTCCTCGCGGCCCTGGGGCGGCTCCTCGGGACCCCCGAGCCCTCGCCGGAGGACCTCGCGGCCTACCTGGATGCCCTCCTGTCCTCGCCGGCCTACCAGCGCCGCTTCGAGGCCGAGTTGATGACACCGGGACCCCGCGTGCCGGTCACGCGGGACCCGGCCCTGTGGCGGGAAGCGGTGGGCCTCGGGAAGAGACTGTTGTGGCTCCACACCTTCGCCGAGCGCTTCCGCGACCCCTCCGAGGGGCGGGGTCCGCGCGTGCCGAAGGTGGAGGGCATCGGATGGGTCGAGCCCGTGCGGCGGATGCCCCGCACGCCGAAGGACATCCGGTACGACGCGACGCGCGGCCGCCTGGGGGTGGGCGACGGCGTGCTCCAGGGGGTCCGGCCCGAGGTCTGGTCCTTCGAGGTCAGCGGGATGCCGGTTCTGCGGAAGTGGCTCGGGTACCGGACGCGGTCG
>DYKK01000389.1:0-1275 GCA_020722625.1 Anaeromyxobacter dehalogenans | reverse complement strand
ACCCCGTGCGGGGCGAGGCGGCGCAGGACCACCAGCATCAGGCCGAGCGCGAGCAGGCCATCCACGCCGAAGAGGGCCGCGTGACCATGGACGGGCGTGGTCTTGAGGCCCTGCATGTCGTACAGGGCGATGGGCGGATTGATCAGGAAGCCGAACAGGCCCGCGCCGACCAGGTTCCAGAAGGCCACGCCCAGGAAGAACCGGATGGGCCACCGGTACGCCTGCATCCAGGGACTCCGCCCGGACATGCGCCACGTCTCGAAGGCCTCGAAACCGACGAGGGCCAGGGGCACGACCTCGAGCGCGCTGAACGCCGCGCCCACGGCCATGATGGACACCGGGGTGCCGGCGAAGTAGAGGTGGTGGAAGGTGCCGGGGACGCCGCCGACCAGGTACAGGGTGGCCGACGCGAGGGTCGCCCGCGTCGCGTTCGCGGACGTTTCCGGGCCAGTCGTACCCCTGAAGCGCCGCGAGCGCCTCCCGGGACAGGGAGGCGTTGAGGACCCCGAGCCGGACGAGCGACCGGTCCACGAAATGGCGCGCGAGGATCGGGATGTCCGGCCGGCGCTCCCGCAGCGGGGGCACGCGGATCGGGTACACGCTCAGCCGGTGGCACAGGTCGGGTCGGAAGCGGCCCAGGCGCACCTCCGCGGCCAGGTCGCGGTTGGTGGCGGCCAGGATCCGCACGTCCACGCGCTGGACACGGTCCCGTCCCACACGCTGGATTTCCCCGGCCTGGAGCGCCCGCAACAGTTTCGGCTGGATGGACAGGGGCAGTTCCCCCACCTCGTCCAGGAACAGCGTTCCCCCGTCCGCGATCTCGAACTTCCCGGCCCGGTGCGAGACCGCGCCCGTGAACGCCCCCTTCTCGTGCCCGAACAGTTCGCTTTCGGCGATCGCCTCCGGCAGGGCCGCGCAGTTGACCTGGACCAGCGGCTGCCGCGAGCGCGCAGACAGGGCGTGGAGGGTCCGCGCGACCAGTTCCTTGCCCGTGCCCGTCTCGCCCGTGATCAGCACCGGCAGGTCGGACGCCGCCACGGTCCGGATTTCCTGCCGGAGCGCCCGGATCGCGGGGGTGTCGCCCAGGATCTCGCCGCCCTGGGTCCGCAGCGTCTCCTCCACGAGGGTCTCGGCCACCAGCCCGCGCCTCTCGGCCAGTCTCGACAGCGAATCAATCAGGCCGGCGGTCCGCAGGGCCGCGGCGGCGAGTGCGCCGAACAGGGCCAGCACGGCGTCCTCCACGCCGTCGAAGGCGCCGGGGACCAGGGCGTCCAC
>DYKK01000388.1 GCA_020722625.1 Anaeromyxobacter dehalogenans | reverse complement strand
GGGGGGGGGGGGGGGGGGGGGGGGGGGGGGGGGGGCCATGAGAAGGAGGCGGAAGGCATGAAAGTCGCGGTTGGACGAATCGGGACAGCCCTCCGGTGGGGCCTGGCGATCGGAGCGGTCGTGGCGCTGTCCTGCCGATCCGAGAAGACCCCCGCGCCATCGCCGTCCCCGGCCGCGGCGCAGGCCCCGGACCCGGGGGGTCCCGCGGCTCCCCCGGCGGGGGCGACCGACGCGGGGCCCGCCCCAGCCCAGGGCCAGGGACCCGAGGCCGAGGGTCCGACAGGACCGGACGGAGCGGGAGTCGGCCCGGCGGCCCTGGACAAGGACCGCCTCTGGGGCTGCTATCAGGAGGTCTATTGCGCCCAGAAGAAGGGCGAGATGGACAGGATCCTGGAAATCTACCGCAAGTGCGGGTTCCAGAATCCCCAGGACTTCACGTCGGCGTGGATCGAGGCCGCGAAGGACACCGAGTGGGTCTCCCGACTGGCCCATGAGGTTTCAAAGGGCTGCAAATAGCGACCCAGGAGGGACCCATGCCCCGCCCCGGCAAGGAGAAGGACCAGACCCCGTTCGACCGGCTCCGGCGGTGGCTCGACGGGGCGCGGGGCGAGATGGTCGCCCTGATGGCCGAGTTGACGCGGCGCAACGCGGTGGGTCCCGCGAACGGGGGTCCGGGGGAGGCCGAGAAGGCCGATTTTCTGGAACGGGTCCTCCCGGAGGTCGGACTGCCCGCGGCCGAGCGCCTGACCGCGATGGACAACGGGGTCCCGAGGCCCAATCTCGTGGTGCGCCTGCCCGGGAGGGACCGGTCGCGATGCCTGTGGTTCATGACCCACCTGGACGTGGTCCCGCCGGGCGACGCCGCCGCGTGGAAATCCGACCCGTTCGTGCTCAGGGTCGAGGGGGACAAACTGGTGGGACGGGGGGCCGAGGACAACCACCAGGGGCTGGTGGGGTCGGTCTTCGCGGCGCGGGCCCTGCGGGAGGCGGGCATCGAGCCCGCCACGGACGTGGGGCTGCTGTTCGTGTCGGACGAGGAGACGGGCAGCCAGTACGGGATCCGGTGGCTCCTGGAGCAGCACCGGGACCTGTTCGGGCCGCAGGACGCCTTCCTGGTCCCGGACGCGGGGAACGAGGACGGCTCCCTCGTCGAGGTCGCGGAGAAGGCGATCCTGTGGTTGAAGGTCCGCACCGTCGGCCGGCAGGTCCACGCGAGCACCCCGCACCTGGGGAAGAACGCGATGGTCGCGGCCTCGCACCTGGTGATACGCCTGCGCGACCTCTACGCGCGATTCGAGGCCAGGGACCCGGTCTTCGACCCGCCGATGTCCACGTTCGAACCCACGAAGCGGGAGCGCAACGTCGAGAACATCAACACGGTGCCGGGCGAGGACGTCTTCTACGTGGACTGCCGCATCCTGCCGCAGGTGTCGGTCGAGGAGGTCCTCGCGGTGACGCGGGGCCTGTGCGACGAGGTCGCCCGCAACCACCGGGTGGTCGTCCAGGTCGAGGTGGTCCAGCGGGAGGACGCGGCCCCACCCACGCCCTCCGACGCCTTGCTGGTGCGGCAGGTCATCCGGGCGGTGGAGCGCGTCTATGGCGTCGCGGCCCGGCCCCGGGGGATCGGGGGGGGGACCGTGGCCTCGGCCCTGCGCCGGGCGGGCTTCCCCGCGGTGGTCTGGTCCCGCATGGACGAGACGGGGCACCAGCCGAACGAGTACGCGTGGGTGTCGAACCTCGTGGACGACGCGAAGGTGTTCGCCCACGTGATGATGGGCGGGGAGCAAGGATAAGGCTTGAAGATGGCGGAGGTCGCGCGTATTCAAGAGGCCCTGCGGGAGGCGGGCCTGGACGGGTGGCTCTTCTACGACTTCCACAACCGGGACCCGATCGCGTATCGCATTCTGGGGTTGGACTTCACGGCGTTCACGTCGCGGCGGTGGTTCTATTTCGTTCCGGCCCGGGGCGAGCCCGTGCGGGTGGTCAGCCGGGTGGAGCCGGCGAGGCTCGATGCGCTGCCCGGCGAGAAGCGGTTCTACCTGTCGTGGGCGGACCTGATCGAGGCCCTCCGGGTTCTCGTCGGGGGGCGCACGGTCGCGATGCAGTACTCCCCGGAGGCCGCCGTCCCGTCCGTGTCGCTGGTGGACGGGGGGACCCTGGACCTGGTGCGGGCGGCCGGGGCCACGGTCGTGTCGTCCGCGGACCTCGTCCAGGTCTTCGAGGCGTGCATCGGCGAGGAAGGCTACCGGTCCCACGTGGAGGCCGGGCGGCGCCTGCACCGGATCAAGGACGACGCCTTCGAGCGGATCCACAGGGCGCTCGGCCGCGGCGAGACCCTGACGGAATACGACGTCCAGCAGTTCATCGTCCGGCGCTTCGACGAGGAGGGACTGGACTGCCGGGGGGAATGGCCCATCGTGGGCGTGAACGAGCACCCGGCCGACCCCCACTTCCTGCCGACCCCCGAGAACACCCACCCCATCCGGCAGGGCGACACCATCCTGGTGGACCTGTGGGCGCGCCTGCGGGGAGACGGGACGATCTTCGCGGACATCACGTGGTGCGGGTACGCCGGGGACGACCCACCCGCGGAGTACGCCCGCCTCTTCGACGTCGCCCGCCGCGCGAGGGACGCGGCCGTGGCCTTCGTGCGCGGGCGGTTCGAGGCGGG
>DYKK01000034.1 GCA_020722625.1 Anaeromyxobacter dehalogenans | reverse complement strand
TGGCAAGGGGGATCTGGAAGAGGTGCGGGACTGCGCGCTCCGGCCGATTCCGTGCGACCGTGTCGCCCGACGGATTCCTTCGACGGAGCCGAACGGACCTCGGCGTCACCCCGGTGGACCTCTTCGTCCCCGCGGGGGAGACCGCGACCCTGCGCCTGACCCGCAGGGGTTTCCGTGCCGTGGAAGTCGCGATCCCCTTCGACGAGGCCCTGAAGACCCCGGAGCGCACCGTCCCCCTTCCGCGCCGGTAGTCCCGGTGTCGGACCGTGCCGGCCGCGAGGTTGCCACGGTGGTATCATCCGCCCGCGATGGGAGAGGCATCCCCCCACGAGCCCCGACGGGACCGTCTGTTCCTGGCGGTCTTCGCCCTCCTGACCCTGTCGAACCTCGTCCCCCTGTGGTGCGTCCGCGTCCCTCCCATGCAGGACGCGTGGCAGCACCTGGCCCTGGTGGACGTGATCCACCACTACGACGCCCCCGGGTCCCTCTATCCCGACTACTTCGTGCTTCCGCAATCCCCGAGGCCCAACCTCGTCTATTACTACCTGACCCACCTCGTCGCCTTCGTCACCCCCTCCCTGGAGGTCGCGAACAAGGTCGTGCTTTCCGGGTATCTCCTGACCTTTCCCGGCTCGTTCCTGGCGCTGCTGCGCGCCTTCGGCCGGTCGCGCCGGCTCGCGTTCTTCGCCTTCCCCCTGACCTACAATGCCTTCTTCTTCTATGGATTCGTGTCCTTCCTGGTCGGGATCCCGGTCCTGTTCGCGGGGCTCGCGGCCT
This sequence comes from Anaeromyxobacter dehalogenans, assembly GCA_020722625.1. Lineage (GTDB taxonomy): Bacteria > Myxococcota_A > UBA9042 > DTJE01 > DTJE01 > DYKK01. The sequence goes on along the minus strand of DYKK01000034.1, from coordinate 17,154 downwards.
ACCGGCGGTTCCTGGCCGGGCCGTGGCCCGCCCACCTGCGCCAGGGGCTCTGGGCCGCGGTCTTCCTGGTCCTGGCCTTCTTCACGCACGCCCATGTCTTTCTGCTGTTCTGCCTGCTCGCGGGGGTCCTGTGGCTCCTGCACCCCGGCTCGCGGGAGGACCGCGTGTTCCGCCTGGCCCCGTTCCTCCCGGGCCTGGTCTTCTTCGTGCCCTGGTTCGTCGTGTTCTTCGTGGAGCAGACCCCCTCGCTTTCCGGGCGCGCCTTCGGATCCGCCGCCGATTTCTTCGGTCCGAAATATTATAGTCCAAGTTACGTCCTGTCCATGTTCTATCGGTTCGTCGGGGACCACTTCCGCGACGACACGGATGACCTCCTCTTCCTGCTGTGGGTCTTCGTGGCCCTGGGGCTCCTGATGTTCCGGCGCGCCCCGCAGGCCCCGAGGGGGGCCCGCCTCGCCGCCCTGGACCTCGAAATCCTGACCCTCGTGCTCGGGGCGTCGGTCCTCGCGCTGCCCGAGCACATCGAGGCCCAGTCCATCGTGTCGCTGCGCCACGTCTTTTTCGTGGCCGTCTTCTTCGTCGGGTGGCTCGGGCTCCGCGAGGCCCCGCGGCGGGTCGGCCTCGCGGCGGTCGGGGTCCTTGTCGGACTTCAGGCGGCCACGGTCGCGAACCTCGTCCGGGGTTTTCGCGCCTTCGACCGGGAACTGGAAGGGTATCCGACGCTCTTCGAGCGAGCCCAGGGCGGGAAGAGGCTCCTGCGCGTCACCTACAACCAGGAGAGCGCGGTCGTCCCCTACGGCGCGTACTGGCATACCCAGTTCTTTTACACGATCCTCAAGGGCGGCATCGCGGACATGCAGTTCGCGGAGTACCCGCACAACCCCATCCAGTACCGCCCCGGGATGGTCCCGCCCAAGCCTCCGCCCGAGTTCTGGAAATCCAAAGCGTGGAGATATTTCGACTACATCCTGGTTCGCCGGGGGTCCTCGCCCCGTCTGTCCTCCGTGGAGGACCGCCTGGACCCGGTCGCCGAGGTATCGGACTGGATCCTGTATCGCGTGGCGGACGAGCCGCTGCCGAGGCCCATGGAGGAGGACGCGACGCCCTCGCCGAGGAGACCGGTGGCCGGGTTGGACACCGGCGCCGGTGTCCGGCGACCTGGACTCGCGCCTCTTCCGGAAAACGCTCGCTGGATACGCGGGTCGGTTGAGGCCCTCACGGCGCGCTTCCGCCGGGGCGTTCACCCCCTCCGGAACACGCGGTAGTCCAGGTCCGGGAACAGGCCGTCGCGCCCTTCCAGGTCGGCCAGCCACGCCCCGTCCACCGCGTCCCGCCGGACCTGGTCCGCGAGCCTCAGGAAGCGCAGGACGTGCTCGCGCACGCGGCGGTGCGCGTAGTCCACCATGGTCCCCGTCGTCATGATGAAGGGCCAGTCGGACGACTGGGCCAGCAGGAGTTCCCGCGCGCACTGGTTGAGGGCGCGTCGCTTCAGGCCCTCGGCCTCCGGGAACTCGTCGCACAACCGGACCATCTCGCCCGCCGCGTGGTGGAGGTGCGGGTAGATGTAGTCGTTCCCACCGTTGACCCAGACCTCGAAGTACCCCTTGTCGCCCCACGACCCGGTCGCGGGCACGGCCACCTGCTGGGTGGGGCAGCGCCGCAGGTACTCCGACAAGGTGATGAATTCATATATTTTTTGATCATAGGCGGTCTTGCGGAACAGAAAGTCCAGGAAGTCCGGGCCCTCGAACCACCAGTGCCCGAACAACTCGGCGTCGTAGGGGGCGACCACCAGCGGGGGGCGGCCCAGGACCCCGGCCAGGTGCTCGATTTGCCGCTCGCGATTGAACATGAAGTTGCCCGCGTGGACCGCCGCCCTCTCGCGCGCCGCCCCCGGCATGTACGGCTTCTTGCCGGACAGGTCCACGTCCCCGGTGATGCGGTAGTACTTGAGCCCCGTCTGCTTGCGCAGTCCCGTGGGTTGCACGAACTCCCGCACCAGGTCGAAGGGCAGGTCGTACCCCTGGTCGCGGTAGAACTCGCGGTAGTAGGCGTCCCCGGGGTAGCCCTCCTTCGAGGACCAGACCTGCCGGGACGATTCCGGGTCCCGGCCGAACGCGGCCACCCCGGCCGGCGTGAAGACCGGGGCGTACACGCCGTGGACCGGGGTCGGGTCCGCGGCCTCCAGGCAGTGCGTGTCCACGATGAAGTACCGCAGGTCCTCGTCCGCCAGGAACTCCTCCACGCCCTCGTAGTACCCACACTCGGGGAGCCAGATGCCCCGGGGCCGCCGGCCGAAGTGGCGCTCGAACTCCCGGGCGCCCACCCGGACCTGGGCGCGCACGACCTCGGGGTGCGTTCGCAGGACCGGCAGCAGGCCGTGCGTGGCCGCGCAGGTCATCCCCTCGAGCCCGCCACGCTCCATCAGGCGGCGGAGGGCCCCGATCAGGTCCTGCCCGTAGCGGTTCACGTACAGGTCCAGGAGCCACCGGTAGCGTTCCCGGTAGAAGCGCGCGACCGGACCCAGGTCCGGGTCCGACGCCAGGCGCGTCACCTCGCGGCGCGCCAGTTCCAGCCCCTTCTCGAGGTAGCGCCGCAGCCTCGCCTGATGGTGCGGGTCCTCCATCATCGCGGCCAGGGTCGGCGAGATCACGAGGTTCAGCGCGTGGGGGACCCCGTCGTCCGCCAGCCCCTCCAGGACCCGCAGCAGCGGCAGGTACGTCTCGGTCGCGGCCTCGAAGTACCAGTCCTCCTCGAGGAACTCGTCGTATTCCGGGTGCTTGACGTACGGCAGGTGCGCGTGCAGCACCAGGGCCAAGAATCCCTTGGGCATCGCCTCCTCGCGCCGGACGCCGTCAGCCCGGGATGGACCCGGGACGCCCGCGGCCGAACAGCCGCAGGTACTCCTGTTCCGTCAGCAGACGGCCCACGACCCCGGCCTCCCGGCCCCGTCGCAGGTCGCGCAGGGGCCGGTCCGCCGGGACGGTCATGAACCGCGCCGGACCCTGGCGAGGCCCGACCCACGGGGCCTGCACCCGGGCCGACCGCAGAACCGGGTGGAACGCCCCGCGCCTGTCCAGGACCCCCACCTCCGCGCTCACGGTGCACCCGGGCCTCGGGACGCGCGCGTAGTAGCGGCCCTGCCGCGGGTGCACGTCGGCGTCGCTCTGGTCCCGCGCTCCGTCCTCGGCTTCGAAGACGACCCGCAGGGTCGCCCGCCCCTCGCCGGCCCGCTCCCGCGCCGCCCGCCAGGTCGCCTCCGAGACCTCCCAGTGGATGAAGGCCCACTCGGGGTCGCGCGGGACCACGGCGATCCGGTCCTCCCCGTATCCGTCCGGCAGGGTCCCGAGGTCCTCGCCCAAACGGGCGGGCACCGCCGGCGTCGCGCGGACCGCAACCGTGGGAACGTGAGGCGTTTCCAGGACCGGCTCGGGCGCGGGCGGTGTCTCCGCCGCGGGCGGGCGCTTGCGGGCGGGCGCGCGCGTCCCCGGTCGTTTCGCCGGGGTCGTCCGGACCCGGGCTCCGGCCGCCTTGTGTTCCACCGGAGCCTTCAGCGTCCGGGCCGCCTTCCCGGCGGCCAGGGCCGCGACCAGTTCGGCCTTGGTCATCCTGGAAAACCCGCGCACGCCCGCGTCGCGGGCCATGGTCCGCAGATCGGCGACCGTCTTTCCCTGGAGGTCCCTGGCACCGGCCATGGCGTTCCTCCCTCTCGAGACGAGGCGAACGATAGGCCCGATGCGGCGAGAAGTCAATCCACCGTGGGCAGGACGACGCGGAAGGTGGTCCCGCGGCCGACCTCGGACTCGACCTCCACGACGCCCCCGAACGACTCGACGGTCCGCCGGACCATCCACAGGCCGAGCCCGGTCCCGACGCCCGGGGGCTTGGTCGTGAAGAACGGCTGGAAGAGCCGGCCCATCCGGTCGGGCGGGATCCCGCACCCCGTGTCCGTCACCGAGGTCTCGACCCGCCCGTCCGCGTACCTCGTGGCCACCGTGATCACCCCTTGCCCCTCGATGGCCTGGGCCGCGTTCGCCAGGAGGTTCACGAAGACCTGGGTCAGGCGGCCCTCGTCCGCGAGGACCTCCGGGGGATGGCCGAACTCCCGGACCACGCGCGCCCGGTACTTCACGAGGTTGTGCACGAGCAGGAGGGCACGCTCGAGGGCCTGCTCCACGTCGCAGGGCCGCGGGTCACCGCCCGAGCGCGACACAAGCCTCAGTTCCGCGGTGATCGCGACCAGTCTGCGCACCCCGTCCAGGGTCTCGTCGAGGACCCCGCCCACCTCTTGGAGCCCCTCGCCGACACCCGGGTCCGCGTGCCTGCCGAGGTCCGCCACGCGCTGTCGGACGTATTCGATGTTGGACTTCACGAACCCCAACGGGTTCGACATCTCGTGCGCGATGCCCGCGGCGAGCATCCCGAGGCTCGCCAGGCGCCCCTGGGTCTCGATCGTCTGGACGGCCACGCGGTCTCCGGTCGGCCCTTCTCCTGGACCCGCCTCCTGCGGCGCCGAGGGCTCACCGGACACGTCACCCCCCGATGTCCACGTCGGGGCTGCCCTCGACCATCCTCCCCACGCCGCCGCAGTGCATGTCCATGTCCCCGAGCCGGTGCGCGGGCTTTCCGTTGATGAAGACGGTGCCGGACCCCTGCGAGGCCGTCCACGTGTTCGGTCCGCAGCAGGCCGCGTGGATCCCCGGATCCCCTACCCGGACCGCGGGCTTGCCGTTGATGGACACGTCCGGGGAACCGGCCACCGCCGGCCCGATCACCCCGTGCGCGCACCCCGGACACCCGTGGGCGTCCGCGGGACACTGGGACTTGTCACCGACCCTCGCTGCCGCGGGCATTCCAGACCCTCCACAACCCCGTTCAACTCAACATCCCGCCGTTTCCGACCGCGGCCACGACCGGGGCCGGCGGGGCCGGGGGCGGCGGGGCCGCGCCCCCCGCGCCCATCACGTTGGTGATCATCGTGGTGCCCTTCCATTGCAGGAAGAGCATCGAGAACGCCTGGGCCATCGCGTCGAAGATGTCCAGCGCATGGTTGCCGAGCATCCCGTGGTTCGCGACCATCAGGCCCTTCAGGGCCCCCGCGGTCATCATCGCGTCGCCGGGGCTCGCACCCGCGGCCACGGGAACCGGGACGTTCGGCGACGGGGGCATCGTGACCGAGCACACCGCCCCGCCCGGGAACGGCAGGGTCACGAGGTAGCCGATCCGCCAGGCCTCGAACGCGGTCCCGATCGCGAACGTGATCGAGCGCGCGTACTGGATGAAGGTGGGTTGCTTCCCCCCGACGTTCACCTGCGAGAAGATCGAAGGGCCGCTCATCACCGGGGGCGCCACCAGGGTCCCCGGAAAGGCCGTTCCGACGGGTCCGTTGATCAGGACACCCGCGAACTTCGCCGCGGACTGGAACTGCGAGAAGGCGTTCCCGACGGCGCTGGAGCACGCGTCAATCAGGTCCTCGACGTTCTTGCTGATGCTGTTGGCCGTGTCCACGTGATAGCGCAAGGTGCTCGCGGCCATGAACAGGGCCGCGGCATTCGGCGCCTTCTGGTCCTGCGCCCCGAACGGGGCCTGCGGCGGCAGTCCCTGGAAGTTCAGGGGGAGTCGGATCGCCTTGGCCTTGAAGAGCATCTTCGCCGTCTGGGCCAGTTGCGAACCCTGGATGGCAGGCATGGTCCTTCTCCTGACGCCCGAAATTATAGGCAAGGCGATTCGCGGAACGCAAGTCAAGAAATTTCTGAGGTCCGCTTTCAAGGGGGCTCGGCCGCTCTCAAACCGTTTTGCCGCGGCTCCCGTCTGACCGCTTGTCCTCGGTCGGGAGGGAGGGCCATGCCCGGCTCCGACGCGACGCACCGGACCGAGTTCGAGCGTCTGGTCCTGCCGCACCTGGACCGGCTGTTCGCCGCCGCGATCCGCCTGGCGCGCTCGCGGACCGACGCGGAAGACCTGGTCCAGGAAACGGTCCTGCGGGCCTTGCAGGCCTTCGATTCTGCGGACCGCTCGGGGAACATCGCCGGCTGGCTGTACCGGATCCTCACGAACCTCTTCATCAACTCGTACCGCCACGACCGGGTCGCGCGGCGCGTGTCGGGCCTCGCGGAGGTCGGCGGGCTCGACGGGAGCCTGTATTCGTCGGAGTCCCTCGCGCGCTGGGGCGACCCGCCCACGCGCCACGCGCACTCGCGCCTGTCCCGGCGGATCGAGACCGCCCTCGCCGAGATGGACGAACGCTTCCGGACCGTGCTCGTGTTCGCGGACCTGATGGACTTCTCGTATCGCGAGATCGCGGACCGCCTGGGAATTCCGGAGGGCACGGTGATGTCACGCCTGTTCCGGGCCCGGAGGTTCCTGCGGGTCCGCCTCGGGGTGGTTGCGCGGGGAACCGCGGTCGGGGTACAGTACGGTCGTCTGGCCCCAGGGAGGCGGAGATGAACGCACGCGGGTGGCTCGGGAGTCTGGCGTCGGTCGCGATGTGGACCGTGGCCTGCGGAGGCGGTGGACGGACGGCCGGCGGCCTGGACGTCGGCGGGCCCGACGCGCTGGACGTGACCTTCCCGGATGTCGGAGTCCAGGAGGGGGCGGACCCCGGAACCGGGGACCCGGGGCCGCGGGATCCCGGGCCTGCCGACCCGGGCGGGCCCGACGAGGCCGCGACGGCGGACGAGGGCCCGGGCGGAGAGGTCCCGGTCGCGGGCTGCCCGCCGGTCGGAGGCCTCCTGATCACCGAGGTCATGGCCAACCCGGCCATGGCCCCGGACTCGACCGGCGAGTACTTCGAGGTCTTCAACACCCTCCAGGTGGCGGTGGACCTGCGCGGCCTGACGATCCAGAGCGGCACCGCGACGCACGAGGTGGCGTCCGGGTCGCCGCTGGTCGTGCCCGCGGGCGGCGTCTTCCTGTTCGCGAGGTCCGCGGACCCCCTGTTGAACGGCGGCATCACCCCCGGTTACGTCTATCCGAAGGTCTCGCTGACCAACACCGCGGATGACCTGACCCTCCTGTGCGAGGGGACGGTCGTGGACCGGGTGGCGTACAACCTGTCCGCGGGCTGGCCGAAGAAGACCGGGGGCGGAGTCGCGATGGTCCTGGACCCGTCCGGCTTCGACGCGCAGAAGAACGACGACTTGCGGTACTGGTGCCGCGGGTCGGCCCCGTTCGGCGCGGGGGACCTCGGGAGCCCGGGGGCGCCGAACGACCCGTGCGGGGCGACCTCGTGCGGCGACAAGGCCGTGCAGGCCTGGGAGGGGTGTGACGACGGGAACGCGAAGGCCCAGGACGGGTGCGAGCCGGACTGCACGCCCTCCCCCGACACGGACCAGGACGGGGTCCACGACTACGCCGACAACTGCCCGCAGGTGTCGAACCCCGGCCAGGAGGACGCGGACGGGGACCAGATCGGGGACGCCTGCGACACCGCGTTCTGCGGCAACGGCGTGACCGAGGCCCCCGAGGAGTGCGACGACCAGAACAAGACGCCGGGCGATGGGTGCGAGAACGACTGCAAGGCGAGCGTGGACACGGACCTGGACGGGCTCTACGACCGCGTGGACAACTGTCCGACCGTCGCGAATTCGGGTCAGGAGGACGCGGACGGGGACCAGGTCGGGGACGCCTGCGACCCGCCGGAGTGCGGCAACGGGGTGACGGAGGGCGACGAGGCGTGCGACGACGACAACACCGCGAGCGGCGACGGGTGCTCCGCGGCCTGTCGGGTCGAGGACTTCCAGGTCGGCTCGGTCCTCCTCACGGAGTTCCTGGTCAATCCTGTGAAGACAGACGATTCGAAGGGCGAATACATCGAAATATATAACACGACGGACCAGGCCGTGGACATCGCTGGTTGGGTCCTGGACGACGGGGCCGCGGAGGTGGCCAGGATCGAGCCAGAGGGCGGCGTCCTGTTGATCGAACCCAAGGGGTTCCTGGTGCTGGGCCGGACCGACGACGAGTTCCTGAACGGCGGAGTCCCCGTGGACTACGCCTACGGGTCCAAGATGTCGCTCGGGGACAACGTGGATCGGATTCGCCTGGTCTGGAACGGGGTCGTGATTGACCAGGTCGAATACGTGATCGGGACGACGTTCCCCGAGGCGGACGGGCGTTCCTTGAGCCTGGACCCCTACTTCTTCGACTTCGAACTGAACGACGACGGCGAGGCGTGGTGCCCGACCGGGGATGACCATCCCCTGGAACTCGGCGACTTCGGGACCCCCGGCGAGATGAACCCCGAGTGTCCGTGACACGGGTTGCCTTCCTGGGGACCGCCGCGGTCGTGCTCGCCCCCGTGGAGCCGGCGGCGCGACCCATCGTGCTCGAAGACCCCACCGGGGACGACCGCGGACCGGGCACCTACGTCTGCCCCGCCGCGGACGGGATGCGGCCCGGGTCCTTCGATGTGCGCCGGGTCTCGCTGGACGCCTCGTCCGACCCGGTGGAGGTCGCCGTGACCTTCGCCCGGGCCGTCGAGACGGTGGAGGCCCGGTTCGGGCGCGACCGGCCCGCCCTCCGCGTCTTCCATCCGGTCGTGGACCTCTACCTCCAGGCCCCGGGAGGCGGCGCGCACCGGGACCTGCTCCCGGGGAGGCGGGTGGCGCCCGCGGCGGGCCGGGGCTGGGACCGCGCGGTGGTCGTGTCGGCCGTGCCGGACCTGCTCGCGGCCCACTACACCCGCGAGGTCCCGGACCTGGCCGCGGACACCTGCTTTGCGCGCGGCGTGCGGGTCGTGGGGGCCACTCTGTTCGCGCGCGTGCCCCGGCGGTGTTTCCCCGGCGACCTGGAATCCGCGGGGTTCTTGGTCGTCGTGACCGGGCTCGGCCCCGGGGCCGGGTTCGGGGACGTGGTCCTGGGCGGACCCCGGACCCCGGACGCCCCGGACCCCTTCGTCCGCGAGGTCCAGGAGCAGCCCGGACACTGCGGGGTGTGGGAGGGGACGGGCGCGAGCCCCTGCTGGTGCGGGGGGTGCCGGCCGTGCGCGTGGCACCCCTTTGTCTTCGATGCGATCGTGCCCCCGGGCGCGAGCCAGGAGGCGCTGTTGTCGGACTACAGCGAGGCCGGGAAGCGGCTCGCGGCCCTGCCGTTCGTCACGGCCGGCGGAGAAGCGGTGTCCGAGGGGCCCCCGCCGGCCCCGCCCGCCGGACCTCGCCATCCGGCCCTGTCCATCCGGGGTCGCCAGGTCTCGATCCGGCCCGGCCCGGGGTCCTACCCGCCCGGGACGATCGGGGCTATCATCTGCCCGGGGGAACGACCTGGGGGCACGGCCGTGGTCACGGGGGAAGCCGGCGGATTCCTCGTCCTGGAGAAGTCGGACGACGCGCCGGTGTGCCCGGGGGCGGTGATCGAGTTCTGAAGGGGAGGCGCGGGTCATGGCGCGCGTCGCGCTGAACGGGGTGTGCAAGTCGTACGGCGACACGCCGGTCGTGCGCGACGTGACCCTCGAGGTCTCGGACGGGGAACTCCTGGTCCTGGTCGGACCCTCGGGGTGCGGCAAGACCACGACCCTGCGCATGGTGGCGGGCCTCGAGCCGATCACGAGCGGCGACCTGTTCATCGGGGAACGCCGGGTGAACGACGTGCCGCCCCGGGACCGCGACATCGCCATGGTCTTCCAGAGTTACGCCCTCTACCCGCACATGACCGTGGCCGACAACATGGGCTTCGGCCTCAAGTTGCGCGGCGTGCCCCGCGACGAGGTCGCGCGCCGGGTGACGGAGGCCGCGAGGCTCCTCGGGATCCAGGAATACCTCGCTCGCAAGCCCAAGGCCCTGTCGGGCGGCCAGCGACAGCGCGTGGCCATGGGCCGGGCGATCGTGCGCGACCCGGCCGTGTTCCTGTTCGACGAGCCCCTGTCGAACCTGGACGCGAAGTTTCGCGTGACCATGCGCATCGAACTGAAGATGCTGCAACGCCGGCTCGGGACCACGACGCTGTATGTCACGCACGACCAGACCGAGGCCATGACCCTGGCCGACCGGATCGCGGTCATGCGGGGAGGGGTCCTGCGCCAGGTGGGCACGCCGCAGGAGGTCTTCGACACCCCGGCGGACTCGTTCGTGGCGGGGTTCATCGGGTCTCCGGCCATGAACTTCCTGAAGGGGCGGGTCGAGGAGGACGGCCCGGCGCGGCCGGTCGTGCGCACGCGGACGACGACCGTTCGACCCGGCGAGGCGCAGGCCCGGGTCCTGGCCGGGATGCCCGGGGCCGAGGTCACGGTGGGGATCCGCCCCGGGGGATTCACGGTCGGCCGGGAGGGCGCGGGGGTCCTGTTGGGGCGCGTGGAGGTCTTGGAACACCTGGGGACCGAGAAGTACGCCTACGTCCGCACGGAGGACGGGGTCCTGACCGTGTGGCTGCCCCGGGACGCCCCGGTGCGGGAGGCCGAGGAGGTCCCGCTCAGCGTGTCCCCGGACCAGGTCCACGTGTTCGGGCCGGACGGGAGGAATGTGCTGGCCGGGCCGGGATAGGGAGGAGGTGGCGATGACCGCGCGATGGGTCGGGGTGATCGGGGTGGTCGCCCTGGTGGCGGGAGGATGCCGTTCGGAGGAGAAGCGGGCCGGGACGCCCTCGAAGACCGACACTTCGCCCACCCAGGCGCCGGGCGCGGCGCGCGGCGAACCGGTCGAGGTCGTCTTGTGGCACTCGTACCGCGAGCGCGAGAAGGCGGCCCTGGAACAGGTCGTGGAGGCGTTCAATCGCGACCACCAGGACCTCCGGGTGCGCCTGCTGAACGTCCCCTACGACGCCTTCGTGGACAAGGTGACCATCGCGACCCCTCGGGGCCAGGGCCCGGACCTGTTCATCTTCGCGCACAATCTGATCGGGGAGTGGGTGGACCGCGAGCACCTCCTGGAACCCATCACGCAGCGCGTCCCGCCCGAGGTCCTGAAGCGCTTCCTGCCCGACACGGTGCGCGCCCTCGTGTACCGCGGGAGCCTGTACGGGCTTCCCCTCGCGTTCAAGTCCCTGGCCCTGTTCTATGACCCCGACCTCGTGCCGAGGCCGCCCGAGACCCTCGACGAACTCGCCGAGGCCGCGAGGAAGGCCACGGACGCGGCCTCCGGGCGCTTCGGCCTCGTGTACGAGGCGTCGCTGTTGTACTTCACCGCGCCCTTCATCCACGGGTTCGGAGGCCAGGTCCTGGATGCGACGGCGCGCCCCAGGGTGGCCGAGGCCCCGGTGGCCGAGGCCCTGCGGTTCGTGCGGGGGCTCGTGCGGGCGGGCGTGGTCCCCAAGGGGGTGACCTCGGCCATGGTCACGTCCCTGTTCAACGAGGGCAAGGCCGCGATGGTCATCAGCGGGCCGTGGTTTCTGGGCGAGATCAAGGACGGGAAACGGTACGGGGTGGGGCTTCTGCCGGCGGTCAAGCCCGGACAGCGCCTGAAACCCTTCCTCGGCTCCGAGGCGTTGTTCCTGAGCGCCTACTCGAAGCACAAGGACGAGGCCTTGCAGGTGATGCTCGCCCTCACCTCGGACGAGGCCGCGACGACTCGCCTCCAGGTCGGACGCCAGACCGTGGCGAACGAGGCGGTCTATGCGCGGCGGGAGGTCCTCGCGGACCCGGTCGTGTCGGCCTTCCGCGCCCAGGCCCAGAACACGGTCCTGATGCCGTCCGCGCCCGAGATGCAGGTGGTCTGGTCCAGCATGGACACGGCGGTCAACCAGGTCGTGTTCGGGGACGTGGAGCCGGACCAGGCCCTCGCCGACGCGCAGAAGAAGGTCCTCGCGGACATCGAGAAGATGCGGAAATGAGGTCCGACCGATCCGCCCCGCCCGACGACCGCCCACCGCCCCCCGGCCACGGGCCGGTGGGGACCGGGGGAGGCCGGGCCCTCGACGCGGCCCTGGCCATGGCGGCCCTCCTGCCGGCGGTCCTCGCACCCGCCTGGTTCTTCGGCCGCGCCGAGGTCACACGGGAGGTCGCGGCGAGCGACGAGTGGCGGGGGCTTCGCGCCGCGGGCGGGGCCGCGGGCGGGGCCGCGGGCGTGCCCGGGGTCTTGCAGACGTTCGAGGTCGCCTCCGGCGGCGTGGACGAGTTCGGCATCGCCCGCGAGGAACGCCTGGTGGTCCGGGACGGGACCGGGGCGGCAACACGGCCGGACGCGGACCTCGAGGCCCGGGTGCGCGAGGTGTCGGCCCGGGTCGCGTCGGAGGCGGGTCCCGGGCGGTGCGTGCGGGACCAGCGCACGCTCCTGTGCGCGGTCGCCCAGGCAGGCACGGTTCGCGGCGCCGTCCTGACCCCGTCGGAGGTGCGGTTTCCCGCGTGGGGGCTCTGCGCCGTGATCGGGGTCGCGGCGGTCGGGGTGTGGGGGCTCGGGCGGCAGGGTCGCGCCGGGCGCCTGTCGGTCGCGGTCGTCGCAGGGCTCGCGGGGCTTGTGGGCGCGTGGCTCATCGCCCAGGCAGCGGGAGGCATCCTTCAGGACCTTTCCGCGGTCGAGTCCGCGGTCGCGCGATTCGCGGAACCCTCGCCGCCCACCCATGCCACCGCAACGGGGCCGGCGTTCCTCGCCATCGTGACCCTGGCCTGCATCGCCCTGTTCCTGGCCCTGCACGCCCCCGCGACCCGCCTGTTCGCGAACCTGCGCGACCGGCCCCTCGTGTATGCGGCCATCGCCCCGGCCGTCATCGGCATGATCCTCTTGATCTTCGTCCCCTTCTTCATGGGGGTCTATCTCGCGTTCCTGGACAACAGCGGGCGCTTCGTCGGGCTCGCCAACTTCGGCGAGATCCTGTTCCCCACGGAGACGTCCGACACCAACTTCTACTTCACGCTGGGCGTGACCGTCCTGTGGACTGTCCTGAACGTGGGCCTGCACGTCCTGATCGGCCTCGCCCTGGCCCTGGTCCTGTCGGACCCGGGGCTGCGCGGCCGGGCGGTGTATCGGGTCCTCTTGGTCGTGCCGTGGGCGGTCCCGAACTACATCACGGCCCTCATCTGGAAGTGGATCTTCAACACCCAGTACGGCCCGGCCAACGCCTTCCTGGCCCTCCTGGGGCTCGACCCCGTGGACTGGCTCGGGCGCTCCTTCTGGACCAACTTCGTGGCGAACCTCACCACGAACACGTGGCTCGGGTTCCCCTTCATGATGGTGATCAGCCTCGGGGCCTTGCAGAGCATCCCGGCCGAACTCTACGAGGCCGCGAAGATGGACGGGGCGGGCCGCTGGGCCTCGTTCCGGCACATCACCCTGCCCCTGTTGAAGCCCGCGCTCTTCCCCGCCATCATCCTGGGGACCATCTGGACCTTCAACATGTTCAACGTCGTGTACCTGGTGTCCGGGGGGGCGCCGGACAACCAGACCAACATCCTGATCACCGAGGCGTACCGCGCCTTCCGCGTCCTGAAGAACTACGGACTCGCGGCCGCGTATTCGCTGATCATCTTCGTCATCCTGGCCGCGTACACGGCCCTGACCAACCGCGTGACGCGGGCCGCGGAGAGCGTGTATGAGTGAGCAAGGAACCGTCGGGGACCGGGCCGCGCCGGGCCGGGGTCCGCGGGTTTCGCGCGCGCTGCGGCACGTCCTGCTGGCCGTGGTCGCGTTTCTGACCCTCCTGCCGGTCCTGTGGGTCATCCGGATCGCCCTGTCCGGGACCAACACCTTCCAGGGCGCGGACCTGAACCCCCTGCCCACGGTCGTCTCGGACGCGAACTTCGCGGAGATCGTGTCGGCCCGGGACCAGGCCGGGACCCTGCTGTTCGGGCGGCAACTCCTGAACTCGGTGGCGGTGTCCGTTCTGACGACCCTGTTCGGCATCTCCGTGGCCTGCACCGCGGCGTACGCCTTCTCGCGCTTCCGCTTCGTGGGCCGCCGCTCCGGGCTCTTCTTGTTCCTCGTGTCCCAGATGTTCCCGGGCATCCTGATGATGGTCCCGCTGTATGTCATCATGCAGAGGCTGCACCTGCTCGACACCATCGTGGGCCTGGTTCTCGTCTATTCCATCACCTCGGTCCCGTTTTCGGTCTGGATGCTCAAGGGCTACTTCGACACGATCCCGCGCGACCTCGAGGAGGCCGCGATCATGGACGGGGCCTCCATGCCCCGCGTGTTCTGGAGCGTGGTCCTCCCCCTCTCCGCGCCCGCGGTGGCCATCACGGCCCTGTTCTCGTTCATGACCGCCTGGAACGAGTTCGTCCTGGCCTACACCTTCCTGTCGCGGGAGACCGCCTTCACCCTGCCCGTCACCATCCGCAACTACGTGGGCGAGCACACGGTCCAGTGGGGCTTCTTCGCCGCGGCCTCGATCCTCGTGTCCCTGCCCGTCGTGGCCCTCTTCTTCGCCCTCCAGCGATACCTCGTCTCCGGCCTGACCGCCGGCGGCGTGAAGGGGGGGTGAGACGGTCGAGGTCCAAAAGCAGACTCGAAAGCATCGTCTTGTCCACGTACGACGTCTTGCATTCAATCGTGACGATCGGAACGCGGGCGCCTCCAGTCAACGGCCTCGGAGGAGGATCTCCACAGAAGGTACTTCTTTTCCAACCAGTCAGAGAGTTGTGTTCCGAGATGATGATAGTCAGTCTCGCACTTCTTGCGCAGATTATCTCCGTGCGGATACATCGTCATTCGTTCTCGCGTTCGGGAAATCCATACGCCATCAAGGCACGCCTCTCCGAGCGGCTCACCTCGAAGGCGTCGAGAACCATGGATTCAGCTTCTTTCCAGGCCGGCTCCCCTTCCGCAAGCCTCGCCGCAAGACGGACCGCCGCATCCTCGTCCGGACACGGGGGAACGGGCAATATCGCCAGGAAGCGCGGCAGGAACTGGAGATATCCTCCCCCCTTCCGCGTCCCCGCGAACAGGTGCTCGTACAGATAGTGGATGACGTCGGATTGGAGAACCAGACAAAGCCAGTCCAGCGTCGCGTCCACGGGGGCCAGGTCCCCGACTGAAGATGGACGATGCCCATCCGGACCCGCGACCGGACGCGACGCCGACAACGTCCCCGATCGCCTCGGCAAGACGGCGAGGAAGGTGTCCTTGAGAACGAACCCCTCCCGGTCCACGGCCGCCCGCAGCCGTCGCGCGTTTTGACAGACAACGACTTTATGTCGGGTGAAAAGCGAAAGCGGCGGAAACGCATTGTTCATCCGGCGCGCCCGGGTTTCGTCGTAGTCGATCCACCAGCCGTCCCACCGGACCCGAAACGGCAGGACCTCTCGATTGCCGTGAAACCGCCCGCCACCGAGGAAACGTTGCGCGTGGGGGGTCGCGGCCGGCTGCTCGGGTGTCACAAAGGCATCCCGAAGTCCCGCCCGATGAAACGAGACCGTCCAGCGGACCTCCGCAACCTGCGCCAGGCGCGGCATGGTGCACGAGGTCATCACTCTTTCGAACAACGCGCGTCCGTGTGGGTCCGCCGGGGTCAACGGCCAGATATCGAGCGCTGGTGACGGGAACGAGAGGCTTGGCTGACCCGTCCGCGAAGCATGACCACGACCCTCCATGCCCGCCTGGGTTCCAGAGTCGGTCTTCCGTGCGTGAAGGATGATGGGATAGACGGCCGCATCCCGGAACACCCGCTCCCTGGACAGGTCGAACACCTCCGCCTCGTATTCCTCGCGCAATACGCGCCGCAGCGCCGCCGCGTAGGTGCCGGTCAGGAATCGGTTGGGCAGGATCAGGCAGACCTCGCCTCCGCGTCTCGTCAATCGCAGGGCGAACGCGACGAACGCCCCGAACAGGTCGAAGCCTCCGTCCGCCGCTTCCGGAAAGGCGGCATGAATGGCCCGTTTCAGGTCGTCGGGCATCCTCTTCGCCTCGAGGTAGGGGGGATTCCCCACGACGCAGGAGACCCCCGGCGGCACGCCCGCGGCCAGGGCATCCCGACACTCCACGCGAAACCGGATGCCCTCGAGTCCGGCCGCCTCCGCCACTCGTTCGAGCCGCTGCCTGCAGGCCACGACCTGGGCGGGGTCCACGTCCCAGCCGACCAACCTTTCTTCGAGGATCGCGGCGATGTCATCCCTCGGACGCCCCGAGCGCAGGACCTTTTGAACCGCCGCTTCCAGGAACACTCCGTCTCCGCAGGCGGCGTCGAACAGGATGCCCGGTCGCCGTTCGTCCGGCCATTCCACCCAGGCGAGCATCTGCTCCGCGACGCGGCTCGGCGTGAAGACCTGACCCAACAACTTCTTGGTGGAGGTCCGCCGTCCCGCCTCATTGTCACGCGGTCTCCAGGGACTGCGGGGGCCTTGCGGCCTGAACAGGTCGCCCTGGCCGCCCAAAGAAAGGACCTCGTCCACGCCGAGCCTCCCAAACCGAGTATCCCAGCGACCTCATGGCGCGTCAAGGCGGCGAGTTGCGCCACGAAAAACCTTTTCAAGAGGGCATGGTTGCCTCAAGAAGGAAATCTATCTGAAGGGGGGTGAAAGAAGCGCGGGGGGAGGTACCTTCCTGGCGGTAGGTCAGGGAGGTCTTCGATGGGGTTGACGATGGCGGTGGGATTCGGTGAGGAGGCCGCGATCATGGACGGGGCCTCCATGCCCCGCGTGTTCTGGAGCGTGGTCCTCCCCCTCTCCGCGCCCGCGGTGGCCATCACGGCCCTGTTCTCGTTCATGACCGCCTGGAACGAGTTCGTCCTGGCCTACACCTTCCTGTCGCGGGAGACCGCCTTCACCCTGCCCGTCACCATCCGCAACTACGTGGGCGAGCACACGGTCCAGTGGGGCTTCTTCGCCGCGGCCTCGATCCTCGTGTCCCTGCCCGTCGTGGCCCTCTTCTTCGCCCTCCAGCGATACCTCGTCTCCGGCCTGACCGCCGGCGGCGTGAAGGGGGGTGATCCCTTCGCAGTCGCGGCCCGCCCGGCCGGGAATTGGACGCCGTCGGCGACGGGGGCGTGCAGCGGCGACCGTGTCCACGATCCGCCGCCCCGATCTCGGCAGCACGACGGAAGACTTTGATTTGTAGCGGTCTCGTGCCAGCCGCGACTGGGAAGTCGCGGCCCCAGGGTGGTGAAATGAAACGAAGCAGATTTCATGTTTATTCGAAGACTTGCGGAAACTGATGGCCGATTGGGGGTGTCCCCGTCCCTTGCGACTGCCGCCGTGGTATCCTGCGCCCGTCTTGTTCGGGGGTGTGCGCATGCACATGGACTGGGAAATGCTGGAGGGGGCCTTCGATTTTGGCGGCGATGGGACGTACCAAC
>DYKK01000033.1:1946-18004 GCA_020722625.1 Anaeromyxobacter dehalogenans | reverse complement strand
CCCGGAGGTCACGGGCGGTGGTATCATGCGGTCGTTCGGCGAGGAGAACGGTGCCATGAAGGCGATCTTCATTGTCCGGACCGGGCTGCCCCGGAACGCGCTGCGCGCGCGGGAGTGCCCGGACCCGGAGCCCGGCCCCGGACAGGTGCGCATCGCCGTGCGCGCGTTCGGCATCAATTTCGCGGATATCCTGGCCCGCACGGGGATGTACCTCGACGCCCCTCCCCTGCCCTTCGTGCCCGGATACGAGGTCGCGGGGGTCGTCGAGGCCACGGGACCGGATTGCGGAGACTTCAAGCCGGGCGACCGCGTCGCGGCCCTCACCGACTTCGGGGGATACGCGGAGAAGGCCGTGGCCCGTGGGATCCTGACCGTCCCGATTCCCGCCGGGATGGACTGGGCCGAGGCCGCCGCCATCCCCCTGAACGGCGTCACCGCGTGGCTCGCGCTGCGCGGGATGACGACCGTCCACGAGGAAGACCGCGTATTGATCCATGCCGCGGCCGGCGGCGTCGGACTGATGGCCGTCCAGATCGCCCTGGATGCCGGGTGCGAGGTCTTCGGGACCGTCGGTTCCGACGAGAAGGCATCGTTTCTGAAGGAGATGGGCGTCCACCACCCGATCGTCCACACGCGGCAGGACGTGGAGGCCGAGGTGGAGCGTCTCTCGGCCGGGGCGGGTCTCGACCTGGTCCTCGACTCCCTCGGGGGGCGCTCCATCGCGTCCGGGATGAGGATGCTCGCCCCGTCGGGGAGGCTTGTCAGCATCGGAATCGCCTCGCTGACGCCCCGCAAGTCCCGCAGCCTGATCTCGGCGGGGATGGGGCTGCTCAAGGTCCCGATCCTGCACCCGTACTCGATGCTGTCGGACAGCAAGTCCTTCATCGGGATCAACATCAAGCGGCTGGGGCCGAGTCGGCCTCGGCTCCTGGCCCGGGCCCTCCGGGAGGTCTTCGAGATGGTCCGGGCGGGCCGCATCCGTCCCCACCTGGACTCCGTGCACCCCTTCGAGGGGTGCGCCATGGCCCACGAGCGACTCCACGGCCGGCAGAGCATCGGCAAGGTCGTGGTGACGATTCCCGGCGAGGGTGCGCCCGAGCCTTGACACCGCTGCCGTCCGCCGGTAAGTAAGGTGGTGGCGGCGGGGCGGGCGGGGCGCCGCACGGAACACCCCGGTGGCGGACGACGCTGTCGCCCGACCGGATCATGTTTGACGAAGGCACGTTCAGCCGCGAGGCCCTCCGGATTTATCGCGACGCCCGCGAATGCGCCCGCGCCGCGGACAAGCCGCTCGACAGCGCCCACCTGGTGCTCGCGGCGTTCCTGGTCCCGAGCGAGGCCCGGTCCATCCTGACCGAGAAGCGCCTCGACGTGGGACGCCTGCTCGCGTGCCTCCCCATTCCCGACGAGGAACCCCCGGAGACCATCTCGGTCCTGTACTCGACGGCGGCGCAGATCGCCCAGAACCTCGGGTCATCGTCCACCACGTCCGTCCACCTCCTCCTGGCCGTGTCGCGGATCCCCTCCTCGCGGGCCGCCCGGCTGCTGGACCGGGCGGGGCTTCCCATGTACGCCCTGCGCACGCACGCCATGGCGCACCTGACCGACCCCAGACTGCGCCGGGCCGCCACGAAGCGCATGATGGCCGAGGGCCTGCTCGGCGACCAGGCCCGGATGACGCCCCCGCACGCCGCGCGAGAGTCCGCCGTTTGCCTTCCGGTTTCGATCCCGACGTGCGCGGTCCGGGCCGCGCCCCGTGCGACCGTGGTCGCTCCGGTCCGGATGGAGGACGACGACGAGGAGGTCGAGTTCCTGGCGCCCGACGAGCCCGCCCCTTCCGAGGCCGGCGCTCTCGTGCGGGAACCCGAGTCCGAGCGCGCCGCCGGCGATGTCGGCGACGGCCAGGGTCGCGGCGCGGGCCCGCCTCACGTGGGACCGGAGGGGGATGGGGCGAAGGCGGCGGAACGAGCCTGGCGGTACGCGCTCCCGGAGGGACGCTATCCGACCCTCACGGCCGTTGGCCACAACCTGACGCTCCTCGCCGAGAAGGGCCTCCTGGACCCCCTCGTCGGCCGCGAGGC
The DNA here is from genome assembly GCA_020722625.1 of Anaeromyxobacter dehalogenans. Taxonomy (GTDB): domain Bacteria; phylum Myxococcota_A; class UBA9042; order DTJE01; family DTJE01; genus DYKK01. Next base: position 15,923 of record DYKK01000033.1, on the reverse strand, counting down.
GGACCTGGACGCCGTCGTGGACATCCTGAGCAAGCGCCGCTCGAACAACCCCCTCCTGCTGGGGGACCCCGGGGTTGGCAAGACCGCGCTCGTCGAGGGTCTGGCCTCCCTGATCGCGTCCCGGGGGGACGACCTGCCGGCCCTCGCGGGCAAGGCGATCGTCGCGATCTCGATGTCGGACCTCCTCGCGGGAACGGGGGTCCGCGGGTCGTTCGAGGCCCGCCTGAAGGCCCTGAAGGAGGAGGTGCTCGCGGCGGACCGTCGCGTAATCCTTTTCATAGATGAAATTCACACCCTCATCGGATCCGGGATGGGAGACGGGAGCCTCGACGCGGCGAACGACCTCAAGGGGGCCCTGGCACGGGGCGAGTTCCCCTGCATCGGCGCCACGACGTTCGGCGAGTATCGCCGGTTCATCCAGCCGGACCCGGCCCTGGACCGCCGGTTCGAGAAGGTCTTCCTGAGGGAGCCCCCGCCGGAAGAGGCGGACCGCATCCTGGCCGGGGTCGCCCCGATCTACGAGCGCCACCACGAAGTCCGCTTCGCCCCGGACTCCCTGCACGCGGCGGTCCGCCTGACCGATCGCTTCGTGTCGGACCGGAGCCTGCCGGCCAAGGCCATTGACCTGCTCGACCGGGCGGGCGCCCGCGCGCGGCGGAAGGGCCACGAGGTCGTCCGGCGCGAAGACGTGGTCCAGGTCCTCTGCGGGCTGGTGGACCTGCCCCGGGACCTCCTGTCGCTCTCGCCGGCCGAGGGGCTTCGCGGGTTCGAGCGGGCCCTGCGCGACCGGGTCGTCGGGCAGGGGGACGGCCTGGCCGTGGTCGGCCGGGTCCTGGCCCAGAACTGGTCGCGCTTCGGGTCCCGGCGGCCGCTGGGGTCGTTCCTGTTCGTGGGGCCGCGGGGGACGGGGAAGCGGACCGTGGCGCGGGCGGTCGCGGAGGTGCTGTTCGGGACCTCTCAGGCGTTGCTGGACATTGACCTCGCGGACTACGCGGAACCCCATGCGATCTCGCACCTCATCGGGTCCCCCCCGGGGTACGTCGGTCACGAGGAGGGCGGCCTCCTGTCCGACACGCTGACGCGGCGGCCGTTCCTCGTGGTCCAGTGGCGGAACGTGGGCCAGGCGCACGCCTCGGTCCAGGGGCTCCTGGTCCAGATCCTGACGGAGGGGACCGCAACCGACCGCCGCGGCCGCCGCATGGACTTCCGGAACACGATCCACGTGGTGATCGCCGAGGACGAGCAGGACGCGCCGGAGGGACGCCCCGTCGGTTTCGAGACGGGGGCCCCGGCCGCGACGGAGCGACCTCGGCCCGCCGGACTCCCGGCCACGCGGTTCCGCAAGGCCGCGCCGGGAGACGTCCTGGCCGCCCTCGACCAGGTGGTGCCCTTCGCGCGGCTTTCCCCCGGGGACCTTGTCGAGGTCGCGAGGCGCCGGCTGGCTTCCCTGTGCCTGGACTTCGAGCGCGAGCACGGCGTGACCCTGTCGCTGCCGCCCTGGGCGATGGATTCGCTGGCGGCGCGTTGCGCGAGGGACGCGAGGACCGCCGGCGCCGTGGAGGCGGCGGTCGCCGAGGTCCTGGTCCGGCCCGCGGTGGACTTTCTGTACGACCATGCCGTGGACCCCGGCCGCACCCTCGCCGTGCGCCTGAGCGAGGGGGACCGCCTGGAGTTCGCGGTGGAAGAACCGTCGTGAGGGCCGGTTCCCGGGCCGGCCGGGACCGGTTCGTGCTGCGCAATCGCCGGGAGCGCGGATGCCGAACACCCCTTCCCCTCCCGCGAGGCCACCGGCGGGGCGGAGCGACGCCCCGACCGAGCGACTGCGACTGGCGGACGTGATCGAGGGCCGGGCCCCGGACCCGGGGGCCGTCCTGGTGTCCCTCATCCTCGACCCCTCCGGGGCTTCGAGGGCGCAGGCCCTGGCCCACCTCGCGATGACGCTCCGCCAGGAGATGTCGGACCCGGCGTGGCCCGCCCCCGGGGGCGATTCGATCCTCCTGGGGGTCCTGCGGGCCCAGCGGGGCCTCCTGTCCACCGTGCGCGAACACCTCCAGAAGGAACTCCAGTCCGTGGCGACGGTGCTGGTCCCCGCAGTGGCCCGCCTGACCCCCACGAGGTCCGGGGCCGACCTGCGCCTTCTGCTCGAGGCGGCCCGCTTCCTGGCGCACCCCTCCCTGCTCCCGGCCCTGACCCCCGTGATCGAGTCGCCAGATGCGTTCGCGCGGGTCCTGGCGCTGCAGGCGGTCGCGGCCATCGGGACGCCCGAGGCGACCGCGGTGGTGGTGGGCGCCCTGGACCGCCCCGACCTCCGATGGGCCGCGGTCGGCCTCGTGGCGGACTTCAAGATGGCCCAGGCCCTCAGGCCCCTGGCGCGCTGCCTGTCCGACCCGTCCGCGGACGTGCGGATCGAGGTCGTCCGCGCCCTCGGGGCCATCGGGGACCCGAGGACCCTGCCCTGGCTTCGCAAGGTCTCGGAACACGACCCGGACCATCGGGTGCGTGAGGCGGCCCGGGAGGCGTTCCGGCGGATCTCGATCCACCATGGACTGCCGTTCGATGAGCGCGAACTCCTGGCGGCGAGCACGGGCGCCGTGCACTCGGACCAGCCGTTCGACCGGATCCTGGCCGAGGCCCGGGTCAGAGGGGCCTCGGACGTGCACGTGATGTGCGGGGCGCCCCTGGCCTTCCGGGTCCACGGCCGGATGACCGAACCGGAACCGGCCCGGGTCCTGACACACGAGGACGTGGAGCGCCTGGTCCGCCCCATCGTCCCGCCGCGCCTTGCCCGGGACCTCGAACGCGACCTCCAGGCGGACTTCTCGTACGCGGTGCCCGGCCTCGGGAGACACCGGGTCAACGTCTTCATGGAACACCGGGGCCTGGCCGCGGTCATCCGCCTGATCCCGTCCGAGGTCCCGTCCATCGCGACCCTGGGCCTGCCCCCCCAGGTCAAGGACGTCACCACGTTCCAGCAGGGCCTGGTCCTGGTCACGGGACGGGCCGGCTCGGGCAAGACCACGACGCTCGCGGCCCTGGTCAACCTCATCAACGAGACCCGGGCCGTCCACGTCATCACGCTGGAGGACCCCATCGAGTACCTGCATCCGCGCAAGCGCAGCCTGGTCAACCAGCGCGAGGTGGGCCGCCACACCCAGTCGTTCCCCGCGGCGCTCCGGGCGGCCCTGCGCGAGGACCCCGACGTGATCGTGGTCGGGGAGATGCGGGACCTGGTCACGATCCGGCTCGCCATCGAGGCCGCCGAGACCGGGCACCTGGTCCTGGCGACGCTCCACACGCCGGACGCGGTCGGGGCCGTGGCGCGCCTGATCGAGGCCTTCCCCGCCTCGGAGCAGCAGCAGGTGCGCCTGATGGTGTCGGACTCGCTGAAGATGGTGGTGGCGCAGACCCTGGTTCCCGATATGTCCGGAACGGGTCGCGTGGGCTGTTTTGAACTCCTCGTCTGTACCCCCGCGGTCTCGAACCTGATCCGCGAAAACAAGACCAACCAGATCCCGAGCCTGCTCCAGACGGGGAGGTCCCAGGGGATGCGGACCTTCGATTCGGCCCTGCTGGAACTGGTCCAGACCGGGCGTGTCTCCGCGGAGGAGGCCTACATGCGGGCGCTCAACAAGGACGCGTTCCGGCCCATGGTCCGGTCGCAGGGGCCGGAGGGAGGGGGGGCGTGAACGCCGATGCCGGTGGAGAGGGGGGTGGCCGGACGGGGCCACTCGAGACGTCCGCGCTGGACGCCCTGCTGGACATCATGGTCGAGATGGGGGCTTCCGACCTGCACTACGTGGTCGGCGAACCGCCGATCGTGCGCGTGGTCGGCGAGATGGTCCCGCTCCGCCTGCGGACCGTGACCCTCCAGGACTTCGAGCGGACCGTGGGGACCGCGCTCCCCGAGGAGCAGTGGAAGGTCTTCAGGACGCGGGGCGACCTGGACTGGGCCTACGACGCCCCGGGGATCGGGCGCTTCCGGTCGAACCTCTTCCTGCGGGAACAGGGCCCGGCGGCCGTGTTCCGGCGGATCCCCGGCGCCACCCTTTCGATGCACGAACTCGGGCTGCCCCCCCAGACGGTCCGCCTCGTCGAATACCCGAACGGGCTCGTCCTGGTGACCGGACCGACGGGGTCCGGCAAGAGCACGACGCTCGCGGCCCTGATCGAGCACATCAACCGCACGCGGCGGTGTCACATCCTGACGGTCGAGGACCCCATCGAACACGTCCATCGCAACGTCCAGTCCCGCATCACGCAACGGGAGATCGGCTCCTCGGCCCGGTCGTTCTCGGAGGCGTTGCGGGTGTCCCTGCGCGAGGACCCGGACGTGGTCCTCGTCGGGGAACTGCGGGACCTCGAGACGATCACGATGGCCCTCCAGGCCGCGGAGACGGGGGTGCTGGTCCTCGCGACCCTGCACACGAACAGCGCGTCGCGCACGGTGGACCGCCTGATCAACGTCTTCCCGGCCTCGGAGCAGGACGCGGTCCGGACCCTCCTGGCCGGCGTCCTGCGCGGGATCCTGTCCCAGCAGTTGCTGCCCTGCCGCACGGGCGGCCGGGTCCCGGCGACCGAAATCCTGTTCTGGAGCCTGGGCCTGCCCAACATGATCCGCGAGGGCAAGCCCCACCTGATCGAGAACCTCATCCGGACGGGTCGCAAGCAGGGGATGATCGCGATGGACGACTCGTTGATGACCCTGGTCCAGTCCGGAATGGTCGAGCCGGATCAGGCCCTGGATCGGGCCCTGGACAAGGTTCGGTTCCGCGAGGCACTCGCGTCGCGGGTCCGGTAGGGACCAAACCCCGAATCCGCCGTCAATTTCCGCAAGTCTTTGAATATACATGAAATCTGCTTCGTCCCATTTCGCCACCCTGGGGCCGCGACAAATCGACGTGTTTCGTCGTTCTTGCAAGATCGGGATGGCGGATCGTGGCGACCCGTCACTTCTTGCGCTTGCCCTTTGCGGGCGGTTCGTCGTCGTCCCCCGGGCCGCCCGGCCCGCACCAGCCCCCGGGGCCGCCCGCGCCCTGCGGTCCGACGGCCGGTGCGGACGGGGGCGGGTAGCCGGGTCCCGCACCGGGCCCACCGGGGAATCCGCCCGGTCCGGGGCCTCCCGGCATCGGGGCATCCGGGTCCACGAACTTCTCCGAGAACCGCGACCGCGACAGGAGGTCGAGGTTGAACCAGCGCAACTGCTCGGGTTTCAGGACCTTCTTGACCTCCAGCACGAGCCGGACCTCGGCGTCGAGCATCTGTCCCTTGAGCGTGGTCACGCGCCCGATCGCCTGCTGGATCGCGGCAGCGTCGGGGTTGTCCGCGCTGACCTGGACCTTCAGGTCCACCGAAGCCTGTTGGAGCGCAGCCCGCCGGGCCATCACGTCCCGGATGTAGGACACCCACAGGGCGTCCATCCGGGCCTTCTGGTCCTGGGTCAGGTCCGGAATGCGGAAGTACCCCCACGGGCCGTCGGCCCTCGCCGAAACCGGGACCGCGAGCGCGATCCCCAGGACCACGGGAACGATGTGCGCTTTCATGACCGCCTCCCTCAATGCGAGTTCTCGAGCGTCTCCTTATAGTCCAGCCGCGCCGGGAAAACCAGGGGAATTTTTGCGAACGACCCATCGAGTTCGCCCACGCCCACGCCGACGCGCACGAAGGCGTCCCGCCGCGGACCGCGTGCCTCGAATTGCCTTGACGCGCCTTGAAAGCGCGTTGTAGAGTCCGCCCCGGGCCGGCGGGCCGGCGATCCCGGCCGCCGCAAGGACCACAGGCCGGACCGCGAACGGGGGTGAGGTCATGGACCCGAGAGGGCGAGACCCGAAAGACGTTCACGAACTGCTGCTGACCGAGGACGAGGAATCGGGCCGGGTGCGCAACGACGACGACGTAATGGACGTCCGCCGGCGCGGGGGCCCGTTCTTCACGCCCCCCGTCATCGTCATCACGGTCGTCCTGGCCCTGACCGCGATCGGGCTCCTGATCATCTACTCGAACCCGGTTCTGGAGGAGCAGTTCGAGGCGCTCCTCGCGGGCGAACTGGGCACGTACAAGGAGCAACTGCGCAAGGCCGAGGAGGACCGGATTCGCGAGATCGAGAACCTGACCTCGAACCGGTACGGGAGCCTGACGCTGTTCTACTCGCCCCGGGACGCCCGGGTCACGATCACCGAGCGCAAGTTCGCGCTCGACTGCTCGTCCGCGGCCAACGACACGGCCCTGATCGAGTGTCTGCGCGGGCGAGTGGACTATGCCCGGACCCCGGCCGAGCAGCAGATAGACAACCCGTCCCTGCACATTGATCGCTCGAAGAAGGAGGTCGTCGAGCAGATCCCCCTGAGCGACATCCCCATCCAGGAGGCGTCGGAGGACCGCAAGAAGGTCTTCCGGTACGAGTACCGCGTCGTGATGGAGCGCGAGGGGTACTACCCCCGCATGTTCTACATCACCGGGGACAAGGACCGCCCCCCCCTCGACGAGCGGGACACGGAGGTCCTGTACTGGAGCCAGAGGGGCCCCGGCATCTTCGCCGTGGACTTCCGCGGCGCGGACCTGATGCCGAAGCCCGAAACGGCGAAGGAGAACTACGTCAAGGCCCGCCTGGACCTCCTGTGCCTGTCCCGGGACGTCGAGAAGAAGCGCAAGGAAGGCAAGAACATCTCGGACGACACGGTCTATGGAGTGCAACTGGAGATCCTGAACCGGCACGGATTCAAGACCTTCGACGAGTGGAACCGGATTGACGCGGCCCTGCGCGAGGACGCGGACTTCGTCAAGTCCCTCGACAAGGAACTGAAGGCCCACCGGTGCGAATAGCCCCGGGGATCGAGCACCCCGGCCGGCGGCGGCTGGTCACCGAGGGCGGAACCTCTCCTCGCTGTCCAGGATCAGGGTTACGGGACCATCGTTGAAGATCTCGCAGGTCATCATGGCCTGGAACCTTCCGAAGATGCAGGGGATTCCTGTGGCGAGGAAGCGAGCCTCGACCTCCGGCCAGAAGGCCCGGGCCTCCTCGACCGGCATCGCCGCGGACCACGAGGGCCGGTGACCCCGGCGCGTGTCGCCATGCAGGGTGAACTCGCTGACCACGGCCAGGGACCCTCCCGCCTCCACCACGGACCGGTTCATCTTCGCGGCCCGCGGACCCGCCCCTGCCGGCCCTCCAACGGGCTCGTCGTCGAAGACCCGCAGGTGGACGACCTTGTGCACGAGCCAGTCCAGGTCCTCGCGCGTGTCCCCGGTCTTGAGCCCGACCATCACGAACAGCCCCAGGCCCATGGCCCCGCATTCCTCGATGGGATCGTCCGCCCCCTCCGCCCCTGGCCCGCCCACCCAGATCCGCGCTCGGAGGACTCGTTGGATGACCGCCCTCATGGTTGCGCAATCCTACATCCGACCGCGCAAGAGGGGGGGGCTCGTGGCGTGCGGTGGATCGGGGACGCGCGATTTTGGTTGCATCGTTGCGGCGCTCGTGATATCCATCCGGCGCGTTGACCTTGGGCGATTAGCTCAGTTGGATAGAGCGTTGGTCTCCGGAACCAAAGGCCGTGGGTTCGAATCCCGCATCGCCCACCGGAACGAAGTCGGGATCCAGGGGCGCGGACACTCGTCGGGGATGGGGCGCCGTGGACCGGGCTTCCTGACCACCGAGCCAGGAGGAACGTCATGTCGTATCGGGTCCTGATCGCGGACAAGGTCGCACGGGAGGCGGCCGCCGTCCTCGCGGAGGCCGGGTTCGAGGTCGAGTCGCGCCCGGGGTTGAGCGAGGAAGCCCTCGTCGAGGCGGTCCCCCCGTTTCACGCGATGCTGGTGCGCAGCGCGGTGAAGGTCACCGCCCGGGTGATCGCGGCCGCGACGAACCTGAAGGTCGTCGGCCGCGCGGGCGCCGGGGTGGACAACATTGACGTGCCCGCGGCCACGGCGCGGGGCGTCCTCGTCATGAACGTCCCCGGCGGGAACAGCGTCACGGCCGCGGAACACACGCTCGCCCTGATCTTCGCCGCGGCGCGGCACGTCCCGCAGGCGGTGGCGTCGCTGAAGGCCGGGCAGTGGGAGAGGGGCCGCTTCGTGGGCCGTGAACTGACCGGCAAGACCCTCGGGGTCGTCGGGTACGGGGCCGTGGGGCGGATCGTGGCCGACCGGGCCCTCGGACTGCGAATGCGGGTCGTCGCCTATGACCCGCTGGTCCCGTCTTTCGTCATGGAAGGGGCGGGCGTGAGGCCCGCCCGGGACCTGGACGACCTCCTGGCGTCGTCCGACGTCGTGTCTCTTCACGTCCCGCTCAATGACCAGACGCGGAACCTGCTGGACCGGGACGCGATTCGCCGGATGAGGCCCGGGGCCATGCTCGTCAACTGCGCGCGGGGCGGCCTCGTGGACGAGGCGGCGCTCGTCGAGGCCCTGAACGACGGGCACGTGGCCGCGGCCGCGATGGACGTCTGGTCGCCGGAGCCTCCGCCCCCGGACCACCCGCTCCTCGCCCATCCGAACGTCGTGGCGACCCCGCACCTCGGGGCCTCCACGCGAGAGGCCCAGGTCCGGGTCGCGGAGGCCGTCGCGATCCAGGTCCGGGACTACCTCCTCCACGGCCGCAAGGTCGGGGCCGTGAACTGACGCCCCCTGCCGCGAAAGGGATCCCGCATGTCGCGCTGTCTGGTCGTGGCGGGTCTCCAGTGGGGGGACGAGGGCAAGGGCAAGGTCACGGACCTGCTCGGGACCCGGGCGGACGTGGTCGCCCGCTACCAGGGCGGGGCCAACGCCGGCCACACGGTGGTCGTGTCCGGCCGGAAGGTCGTCCTTCACCAGGTCCCGTCCGGGGTCCTGACGCCGACCGTGCGGTGCGTGATCGGGCCGGCCGTGGTCCTGGACCCCGAGACGCTCCTCGACGAGATGTCGAGCCTCGCCGCGGCCGGCCACGACATCGTCCCGGAGAGGCTCGCGATCAGCCGGGCCGCGAACCTGGTCCTCCCCTACCACAAGGCGCTCGACCGGTTGCGGGAATCCGCCGCGGGCGTGGACCGGATCGGGACCACGGGCCGGGGCATCGGCCCCGCCTACGAGGACATGGTCGGACGCCGCGGCGTGCGGGCCGCGGACCTGTGCGACGCGGATCGCCTGCGGGCGCGGCTGGCCTCGGTCCTGCCGGAGCGCAACGCCCTGATCCGGCACTTCGGGGGGGACGCCCTGGCCCAGGACGACCTGATGGACCTCCTGCTGCCGGTGGGGCGAACACTCGCCCCGTACCTCGCGGACACCGGGGCGGTCCTGAGCGAGGCGCTGGGCGAAGGCCGGAGGGTCCTGTTCGAATCGGCCCAGGGGACCCTGCTTGACGTCCTGCACGGGACCTATCCGTACGTGACCTCGTCGCTGACCACGGCGATGGCGGCCTTCCCCCTGTCCGGGATCGGAGTCCCCAGGGACACGGCGGTGCTGGGAATCCTCAAGGCGTACACGACGCGCGTGGGCGGCGGCCCGTTCCCCACGGAGGACTCCGGGGACCTCGGCGCCCACCTCCGGACCCGGGGGGCGGAGTTCGGGGCGACCACCGGGCGGCCCCGCCGCTGCGGCGCACTCGACCTTCCGGCGTTGAGGTTCGCGATCCGGGTCAACGGCGCGACCCACCTGGCCCTGATGAAACTGGACGTGCTCGGGGGGCTCGACCGCATCCCGGTCTGCACGGCCTATCGGGCCGGGGCGCAGACCCTCCACGTGGTCCACCCCGACCGGTTTTCCGACCCCGACCTCGTCCCGGTGATCGAGGAGGTCCCCGGCTGGACCGAGGACCTCCGGGGTGTCCGGGACGAGGACGATCTCCCCGGACCTGCGCGGGAGTACCTTCGCCGGATCGAGGAAGCCCTCGCGGTCCCGGTGTCCCTCCTCTCGCTCGGATCCGACCGCGCGGACACGGTATTCCGGTCCGACCTTTGGCCGTGAACCCCGGATTCTGGTAGGGTTCGCGTTGATCGTGGGGCAGGGCTTCGATGACTCCACGCAAACCGACACGTCCGGACCGACCGGGCCTCGAACACGTGGTCTCGACCTTCCGCATCCTGGTCGCGGCCCATTCCTGGACGGCGGACCGCATCGTCGAGGCCCTGCGTCCCTTCGGATACCAGATCGACGTCCTCACGGACGGGCACGCGGCCCAGAGGGCGATCTCGCAGGGGGCCTGGGACCTGGTGATCGGGTCTTCGGACCTGCCGAACCTGGACGGGTTCCTGCTGCTGCGCACCCTGCGGACCTCGCGGGACATCGCGGAAACCCCCTTCCTGATGGTGGTGTCGTCGCTCGACCCGGACGAGGAGGTGAAGGCGTTCCAGCTGGGCGCGGACGAGGTGATCAGCGAGGCGACGAGCGGCATCGCCCTGCGCGCGCGGGTGCGGGTGCTCCTGCGGCTCTCGACGTACCGCCGGCGGCTCCAGAACGAGAAGCGGATGCTCGGGATCAAGGTCGCGGAGCGCACGCGGGAACTCATGGAGATCACCATGGCCACCGTGGCCGCGCTCGAGAAGGCCACGGAACTCTCCGACCCCGAGACGGGGCACCACATCCTGAGGGTCGCGACGTATTCGGCCCTGATCGCCGAGGAGATGGGTCTGAGCGCGGAGTTCATCGAGAAGATCCGCCTGTACGCGCCGCTCCACGACGTGGGCAAGGTGGGCGTCCCGGACCGGATCCTCAAGAAGGAGGACGTGCTCACGCCCGACGAATTCGAAGAGATGAAGCGCCACACGCAGTACGGGTACGAGTTGCTGGCCGCGGCACGGGCGGACGCCATGGCCTGCAACATCGCCCTGTGCCACCACGAGCGCTGGGACGGCAGCGGCTACCCGAACGGCCTGAAGGGCGAGAAGATCCCCGTCGAAGCGCGGATCGTGGCCGTCGCGGACGTCTTCGACGCCATGATCACGGTGCGGCGATACAAGGCGGCCATCGGTCCGGACACGGCCACGCAGATCATCACGGTCGAAATGGCCCCACGCTTCGACCCTGCGGTCCTGGGCGCGTTCAGCCGGCGGTACGACCAGATGCTCGAATTTTTCCGGAGTTATCGTTGAACCGGTTGTGCGCGGGCGGGGCGCAGGAAACGCCCGTGTGTTCGGATCGCCACCTTCCCGATCAGGACCTTCACGAAGCCCTTGTGGTCGAGTTCGGTGACGACCCCCTGGCGGTCCACGAAGGGACCGGCGGTGACCTGGACGTGGGCGCCCACAGATAGGTCCGCGACCTCCGCCTCGCTCGCCGCGCGCATCCGGCGACCCTCGTCCGCCACGCCGAGGAAGTCGGACGCCGGGCGCCACGCGATGAACTCGTACAGGACCCGCGTGGCGGCAAGGACCTCGCGGCACGCGGTGATGAACGATTCGGAACGCGGGACAGGCGATTCCGCGTCAAACCGCCGCCCGAAGAAGATGAGGAACGTCTCGTTGAGGACCGCGTCCTCGAGCTCCACGAGGTGGACCGCGTCGAACTCGGACGAGGCGACGACCCGTTCCGGCGCGACCCGGACGACGCTCCCGGCGGGGAGGTCGCGCACCCGCGCGAGGAACTGCGATCGGTCCAGGGGGTTCCGGCAGCGGTTCAGGAGGTTCATCACGTCGAGCCACGCGGTCGAGTGCAGCATCAGGCCGACCTCCACCTCGTGGCGCGTGATCCGCACCCCCAGGGTGACGTGGCGGTGGTGTTCGGCCGCGTCCGACAGTTGCTCGGGGAGGGACAGGCGGCTGTCCAGCAGCGGGAGGATGGCCTTCTTGTCGGCCTCGGTGCGTGTGAAATAGAGGACGAGTTCCTGGACCTTGCGGCCGTTGAAGATGCTCGGGGTGTGCGGGGTGACCTCCCACACGAGGGGGCGCTCCGGGCGCAGGACGCCCTCCACCGAGGCGCCGAGGGCGCGCAACTGGTCGCGCACGGCCATGCGTTCGAGGTTGTAGAGGTTCGACGACCACTTCCGGGGCTCGAAGGCCGCGAAGGCCTCGGGTCCGAATCCGGTGAATCGCGTCGCGAAGGACAACGCCCGCCCCCGGCGATCGGCTCGCGCGACCGCCCCGCGCGGCCGCCGGTCCTCAGAATCGCGCGGGTAGTCTAATCGAACGCAGGCGCAAAGCCAATCCGTGAAACGTCCCGAACGCCTCGCCGGGGGCCTCGAAGTCGGTGCGGAACAGCCGGCGGACGTCGCGGGTGCCGATCAGCCGGTCCCGGAAGGCGGTGTACAGGCGCTCCCCGAGTTCGTACCCGATCAGGTGCACGAGAGGCCGGATCACTTCGGGTCCGAGGTCGGCGAGGCCCTGGGCGAAACCCGTGCCGCGGACGTGGTGGTCGAGCGCGTCCCGGCCGAAGGAGCGACGGACGGCGGACCGCCGGTGCCACGCCGCCAGCATGGCCGCGGCGAGGTGGGTCGGGGCAATCTCGCCCTCGTCGAGGTCCAGCGACTGGAGGGCGCTCTCGCGCAGGGTGGCGAGCGTGGGCGGTTTCCTTTTCGGGTTGAATATCTTTGAACCGAAGTATCCGGCGGCCTCGTGCAGGACCCGGCTGTACAGGAAGTCGTTCGGGTCATCGGGGATGGGGCCTCCGGCCTCGGTCGCCTTCAGGAAGTGCGCGGCCTCCTCGGCGATGTGGGTCGGGGTCAGTTCCGCCAGATAGACGAATCCCTGGTCGGGCAGGCAGACCGATTCCCCCTCCTCGACCTGGGTCTGAAGCCAGCGGAACACGTCCTCGTCCAGGCGTTCCGACGCCTGGCCGATCTCGCGGAGGCACCCGGGCCCGCAGACCGTGACGCCGGCCAGCCGGCCCCGCACCCGGAGCCCCAGGAGGCGGGCCAGTTCCCGGACGTAGGTGGCGAACTCGCGCTTCAGCGACGCGGGCTCGTCCGGGCGGACGGCCCACGGCTCGTCCGACACGGCCGCCAGGAACGAGGACTGGGCCGCGATCGGGGACGAGACGGGGACGTAGAAACGGTCCTCGGACAGCCGCACCACGTCCACGCGGTTCTCGAGGCCCTTCCGCGCCAGGTCGAAGTACAGGGGGTCGAGCGTCTGATGCACAGTCAGGATCGGGAGCCGGAGGTTCATCCGGTCCAACGCCTCGCGCAGTTCCCGCGGGAGGTGACCCGGCGCGAGATGGGCCTCCCCCATCAGGACCGCCACGCGGGGGGTCTCGCGCAGGGCCTCGGCGATGCGCCACGCGGCGAAGGCGGCCCGCGAGAAGACGGTGCCGCACTCGTCGGGCTCGCAGTCCAGCGCGAGGACGCGCAGGCCGCGGCGGCGGGCGTACTCGAAGATCGGCCGGAAGTTGGGCCAGACCTGGTACGACGGCCAGGACTGGTGATACCGGATCCTCCGCAGGAACGTGTCCTCGGGGATGTCGCCCTCCAGGAAGGCGTCCACGTGACGCTGGTACCGGGCCATGACGAACTCGAGCCCCACGAGCAGGCGCCGCGAGCGGATCGCCCGCAAGACCCGCAGGAAGCCCCGCTGGGACTGGCGCAGGGTGTGGTAGTCCCCCACGAGGACCACCGGGGACCGCCGGATGGCGGCCCGCAACTCCGCCGGGGACGAAACAGCCCAGTCCTTCGGGATCGAGTGGTCCAGTTCCCGCTCGTAGGTGTCGAGGTCGCTCCGCTCGAACCGGCGCGGGGTCGAGACGAGGGCGCGGATCCGGCGCCTATTCGCCTCGTAGGCATTGCGGTGCAGGTTGTGAAGCCGGTCCGCGATGGTCATCCGCCCCTCCGGGACGAAGTATAGCCGACCCGGCGATGACGGATGCCGGGGGGACAGATTCGTTGGACAGGGGCAGAGACAGTGGCAGGAGCAGGGGACAGTGGCAGGAGCAGGGACAGGGGACAGGTTCAGTGGACAGGGTCAGGAACAGTGTCAGTGTCAGGTCCACGTTGGACGCGCGAAGCGACGCATGACGACGGGGTCACGTACGCCGCGACCCCGGAACCCGGATCCCGGAACCCGGAGACAGGTTCAGTGG